>JBBQQS010000272.1:0-7174 GCA_038215525.1 Bryobacterales bacterium | reverse complement strand
GTGCACTAACTGTAACTTTGCCTCGGGAGTCTTTCCGAAGGAGTTAGAGCCGCGTTATCTTGAGAAACTGGAGGCCCAGTTAGCGGAGACGGCTTGGACGTGGACTCCGGAGACGGTGTATTGGGGCGGTGGTACGCCGAGTTTGATGCCGCTCGAGTGGCTGGCGCGCTTGCACGCGAAGATTCCGGGGCGGCCTTGGCTCGAAGCGACGATGGAGGCGGCGCCGGGCTCGTTGACGGACGAACGCATCGTGGGTTGGCGCGAGGCAGGCATCACGCGGGTGAGTTTGGGGGTGCAGAGCTTTGTGCCCCAGGAGATCGCGCGAACGGGCCGGAAACACTCGGCGGCGATCGTGGAAGATGAAGTGCGGCGGTTGCGCGCGGCGGGACTTACTAGCTTCAATCTCGACTTGATTGCCGGCTTGGCCGGGCAGACGCGCGAGAGCTGGGGCGCGTCTCTGGATTGGATCGAAAGACTAAGTCCGCCGCATGTGTCGGTGTATATTTTGGAGGTCGACGAAGATAGCCGTTTGGGGGCGGAGATGTTACTCGGCGGAGTGCGCTACGGGGCCAGCGACGTACCTTCGGAAGAGTTAATTGTCGAGTTATACGAAACGGCGGTTGAGCGCCTGAAGACGATGGGAATTGAGCGCTACGAGATCTCGAATTTCGCCCGGCCCGGCCACGAAAGCCGGCATAACTTGAAGTATTGGAAACTGGAGCCCTACTTAGGCTTCGGCGCCGATGCGCACTCTTTCGATGGCGGTGAGCGTTGGCAGAATCTCGAAGGAGTCAGTGAGTATCTGACGCAAGGAAAACTTGAGCGCGAGCCGGCTCACCCGGAGGAGGAGCGTTTCTTTGTGGGCTTGCGTTTGATGGAAGGAGTAACTCCTACGGCGCAGGAGTGGGTGCAGCATGCGGAGGCGATTGAGCGATTTGTGGGGATGGGGTTACTGGAGAAGTCCGCGGGGCGTTTGCGGTTAACTTCCCGTGGGGTGTTGCTGTCGAATGACGTGTTTCAGGAGTTTTTGGCTTAGACCGGATTGAGACAGCAATTGATCCCAGTCAGCGAATGGATAGCCGCTCTCAAGCATTTTGCGGAATACGCGGTAGGCATCATCGTTACTTTGGTAGGCGCGCTTCGTTTCTTCGTCGTTCACCCAAACGAGGACCAACATCCGGCTGGGCGCGTGATAGCGGAAGAAAAGACGATACTGCTGGAAGAACTTGGCTCGGAACCAATGCTTGTGCTCCGGGCCGAGCGTGCCGCCTTGGCGATACTCCGGCCGGGTGGGGTCCTGCGGGATGGTGTCGAGGGCGAGCCTGAAGATGGCGTCCAGACGCTTGGAAGCATTTTTCTTTTGGTAACCGGTGGGATTTTTCGTTCGCAGGGCGTCTACCTGGCGGATGAGCGTTTCCACCTGGGCGATGAATAAGGGATGCGCAAAGATCGTCCAGCCGTTGACGACCAAGGGCTCATTCATCTTCGGGAGAGAGCGGCGCGTCGAGATCGACTTCGAGGTCCCCGACGAGGGACCGGATCTTGGCGACCCAGGTGGCATCGACCGCCTGGAGCCGTTCCGGATGACTGGCCATATCGTCGGCCAAGAAGTTCAGGAATTGCCCCAACACGGGGTCAGGCGCTTCCGACGTTTCGGCGCGGGTGAGCACGACTTCTCCGCTGGGGCGAATGGTGTAATGGATCTTGTCACGCTTCTTCAAACTGAGGGCGCTGCGAACAGTCTCGGGCACGGTGGTTTGGTAGCGGTCGGTGAGGGTGGATTCGACATCTAGTGCCATATCATCATGGTAATGCAGATGCATTGCCTGGTCAAGTGATGTCTTCTACGCCGCATAAGTGATCCGGGCTTCTTCGAGAACCCGCGGGCGGATCCAGGGCTTTAGTCCTTGTTCGGTGACCCAGTCGACCTTGCGGCCAGCAAGTGCCTCCAGATCTTCGACGAAGGACTCAAACCGAATCAGACCCACGCGGGCTGCCGGCTCGAATTCGACCATCATGTCGAAATCGCTATCGATTCGCAGCTCACCGCGGACGGCGGAGCCGAAGAGGGAAAGCTCTTTCACTTGGTAGCTCTGTCACAACTTGGCTAGGGAGTCGCTGACCATGTGCGCAACTGAGAGGGTCACACTCATCGCTTCATTATGACCGATAGCCGCAAACGTCCGCGAGCGAGACATTCCCCCCGCACAGGACCAGCACCACCTGGCTTTCGGCCGTGAAGTGGGCCTTGAGGCGATCGGCGGCGGCGAGGGTGCAGGCGGCGGCGGGCTCGGTGAGGACTTTGGTGCGTTCGAGGAGGAACTCGAGGGCGGCGACGGCTTCGGAATCGGAGACCACCGTGACGCTTTCGACATGCTGCTGGACGAAGCCCAGGGTACGCGCGGTGACGGCGGGGGCGCCGAGGGTTTTGGCGATGGAGGTGATAGCGGGGAGTTGGACCGGGTGGCCAGCGGCGACAGCTTGGGCCATGGCGTCGGCACCGATGGTTTCGACGCCCCATATCCGAATGCCCGGGTGAATGGCTTTGGCCGCGACGGCGATGCCGCTGATGAAGCCGCCGCCGCCGATGCTGACGATGAGGTCAGTGGCGGTGGGGAGGTCTTCCAGAATCTCGAGGCCGGTGGTGCCTTGGCCGGCGATGACGAAGGGGTCGTCAAAGGGGTGGATGGCGATGGTGCCTTGGCTTTCGCGCTGGGCGAGTTGGGCGAAGGCGTCAGCGATGGTGGGCGCCAGGATCACCTCGGCGCCGTATTCGCGGGTGGCGCTGAGGTAATTGGCGGGCGTGGTGGCCGGCATGAAGATGGTGGCGCGGAGGCCGAGTTCGCGGGCGGCGTAGGCGACAGCCTGGGCGTGGTTGCCGCCGCTGACGGCGGCGACGTGGCTGCCCGGGGCGAGCCCAGCGGCGAGGAGCTTATTGAAGGCGCCGCGGGCCTTGAAAGAGCCGGTTTTCTGGAAGAGCTCGAGCTTGAGGTGGACGTGGGTGCCAAGACGGCGGGAGAGCGTTTCGCTGCGGGAAAGAGGCGTGCGGCGGACGCGGCCCGCGATGCGTTCCTGGGCGGCGCGGATATCTTCAATCGTGACGGTAGACAATGGAAAGAGTTTAGCAGGAGCCATTTCTAAAGCCATGATCGATTTGCGCAGCGATACCGTCACCAAACCCACACCTGCCATGCGGCAGGCGATGGCGAATGCCGAAGTGGGGGATGACGTTTACCAGGAAGACCCCACCGTCAATCTGCTGGAGCGGCGGGCGGCCGAGATCACCGGCAAAGAGGCAGCGTTGTTTGTGCCCACCGGCACTATGGGCAACACGATCGCCATCAAGCTGCACACGCAGCATGGGCAGGAAGTGATCTGCGAGGCGCGGGCGCATGTGCTCGATTGGGAGTTGGCGATGATGGCTTGGTTTGCGGGCTGCGTGGCGCGGCCGGTGTTTGCCGAGGACGGCATTTTGAGCTGGGAGCGGATTCGGGAGCAGGTGCGCGGGTTGGGTCAGCATGCGGCGCCGACGGGGCTGATTGAGATTGAGAATTCGCACAATATGGCGGGCGGCACGGTGTATCCGCTGGAGACGATTCGGGAGATCGGGCATGAGGCGCACCGGCTGGGTTTGGCCGTGCACATGGACGGGGCGCGGCTGTTCAACGCGGCGACGGCCAGTGGGCTCGCGGTGGCGGAGATTGTGGCGCCGGTAGATACGGTGATGTTCTGCCTGTCGAAGGGGTTGGGCGCGCCGGCGGGCTCGATGCTGGCGGGGACGCGGGCGAAGATCGACGAGGGTCGGCTGCTGCGGAAGCGTTTGGGCGGCGGGATGCGGCAGGCGGGCATTCTGGCGGCGGCGGGTTTATTGGCTTTGGAGGAGATGCCGACGCGGTTGGCGGAGGACCATGCCAATGCCCGGTGGCTGGCCACGCAGATTGCGGGATTGCCTGGCATGGGGATCGACGCGGGGAAGGTGCGGACGAACATCGCGATCTTCGACGTGAGCGGCACGGGTTGGACGGCGCCGGCGTTTAGCGCGGCGCTGAGGGAGCGGGGGGTGATCATGAACGCGTTAAACGCCCGGGACATCCGGTTGGTAACGCATTATGATGTAGATAGGGCCCATTGCGAACAGGCCTTCGCGATTGTGCGCGAAGTGGCCGAGTCCGCGCCCGTTCCCCTAAGTTGAGGTTAGTCGTTGCCGCAAGACAATCCGTTGCTGAATCTGGATTTCCGGATTCAGTTTGACCAAATCCAGGCCGCGCAGGTGATGCCGGCGTTGGAAGCTCTGCTCGTTGAAGCAAACCGTACCGTGGAAGTTCTAGCGCGTGAGCCCCGCGTGCCGCGCACCTATGCAAACACTCTCACCGCGCTCGACGTCGCTACGGAACGCCTGGAAGACGCGATGGCTCTGGTGCGTCATTTGGAAGGTGTCTCTACCAGCTCAGAGTTGCGGGTTGCAAACAATGAGGCAGAGCCTTTGGTGAGCGAGTTTTTGTCGTCGATTCCGCTGAATCCGGGGTTATGGAAGGCCGTGAAGCAGGTGGCCACCGGTAAGGAAGAGTTGAATCCGGTGGAGCGGCGGTTCCTCAAAAAGACCGTGGATGGCTTTCGCCGGCATGGTGCCGAACTCGATGACGAGGGCAAGCGGAAGCTGCAGGAAGTGGAGGTGGAGCTGACGCGGATCACCACGAAATTCTCCGAAAATGTTTTGGATTCCACCAACGCCTTCGAGTACGTGATGACCGACGAAGCGCAGTTGGCGGGATTGCCGCCGTCGGCGATTGCCGCTGCCAAGCAGAGCGCCGAGGGGAAGGGGATGGCCGGTTGGCGCTTTACGTTGCAGGGGCCGAGCTACGCGGCGATCCTGACGTATTTGGATGAGGCGAAGGTTCGCGAACATTTCTACCGCGCGAGTATGCGCCGGGCGGCCCAGGCGCCGTTCGACAATAGCGAACTGGTGGAGCGCATTCTCACTTTGCGCCACCAAAAGGCCCATTTGCTGGGCTATTTCAACTTTGCGGACTTGGTGCTGGAAGATCGGATGTCGAAGCGGGGCGCGCGGGCGCTCGAGTTTCTGTACGAGTTGGCCTCGCATACTTCGGATCGCTTCCTGCAGGAGAATCGGGATTTGCTGGCTTTCCGCCATAAGCTCGAAGGCGACTTTGCGCCGGAACCCGCAGCTTGGGATGTGGCCTACTACGCCGAAAAGATGCGGCACGAGCGTTACGACTTTGATGAGGAAGAAATCCGGCCGTACTTCCCGCTGCCGCAGGTGGTGCGCGGAATGTTCGCGATCACCGAGAGCCTGTTTGGTATTCGCGTAGGGGAGCGGCCCGGGATGCCGGTGTGGCACGCCGACGTGCGTTGCTACGACTTGCAGGATGCCGATGGCCGGCTGCTGGGTTCTTTCTACTCCGACTGGCATCCGCGCGAAACGAAGCGCGGCGGGGCGTGGATGGATGCGCTGCGCACGGGCGGCCCGGCGGCCGATGGCGGCCTAACGCCCCACGTGGGCATCATCTGCGGCAACTTGACGGAGCCGATTGGCGATGCGCCGGCGTTGTTGACGCATCGCGAGGTGGAGACGATTTTCCACGAGTTTGGCCACTTGTTGCACCATTGCTTGAGCCGCGTGCCGGTACGGTCCTTGGCGGGGACGAACGTGGCTTGGGACTTTGTCGAGCTGCCGTCGCAGATTATGGAGAATTGGTGCTGGGAGAAGGAGGCGCTCGACTTATTCGCGCGCCACTATCAGACCCACGAGGCGATTCCGGATGAGTTACTCGCGAAGATGAAGCGCGCCCGCACTTTCCGCGCCGCCAACACCCAAATGCGCCAATTGGGCTTCGGCATTGTCGACCTGCAGTTACACATTGATTTCGAAGCCAAGAGTTATCGCGAACAGACCGGCGGCACGGTGGTGGATTACTCGCGCATCATGATGCAACGCTATTCGCCGGCCGATTTTCCGGTGGAACACGCGAGCATTTGCGCCTTCACGCATTTGTTCTCGAGCCCGGTGGCGTATGGCTCCGGCTATTACTCGTACAAGTGGGCCGAGGTGCTGGATGCCGACGCGTTCGGGCGTTTTCGCGAGGAAGGCGTGCTGAACCCGGAGACGGGGCGGGCGTTCCGGGAGATGATTCTCGAAAAGGGCGACAGCGAGGATCCGGGCGATCTATTCCGTGCCTTCCGCGGCCGCGAGCCGGATCAGCGCGCTTTGCTGGGACGGCTTGGGCTGCTGACGCTACAATCAGACTAGATGTTCCTCAAGATCCTTGGCCACCCGGTTTTCCAAAACCTGAACTTTCACATGCCGCTGATGGTTGACCTGTCGCATCCGGTGGTGATGCTGGAGGGCGAGAATGGCTCGGGCAAGTCGACGTTGCTACATTCGATTTACTATGCCTTGAAGGGCGAGTCGGTGCCGGGCTTTGTCTATCGTTGGGAAGGCGGCGAACCGCAGGCGCCGAAGAGCTTTCTCTTCGATGCCGAAAGCCACAACCCGCGCATGCAGCTCGATTTCTTCAAAGACGACCCGAAGATGATGGAGTTCCTGCAGATGGCGAGCCATGGGCAGGTGATGCTGGCGATGTTCCAGGATAATTTTCCCGGCTTGCCGGACGGCACGATTTTGTTGCTGGATGAGCCGGAGATGGCTTTGTCGCAGTCGAATCAACGGCGCATTCTGAAAATGCTTTTTGAATTAGTGGAGAAGAAAAACTTTCGCATCATTTGCGCGACGCATTCGCCGATTCTGATCAACGCGCCGGAGACTTATGTGATCAATCTGGACCGGCACATCAACAAGAATGTGGCGGACTCGACGATGGGGATTCAGGGCGGCAGTACGATTCAGTAGGGTTATGGGGCTGAGCTAGAGTAGAGGCATGGCCACGAAACATTGCCATTCCGTTGATCGCCACCCGGTGGATCTGGTGGATTTGGACGAACCCACGCCGCAGGTTCACTATTTGCGGGAAAGCGGACAACTCGTCCATGTCATCTGATCGTTCGTAGCGTTTATCTCTCAGCACCCTTAAGTCATCGCGGCGTTGGCCGGAGGCTGGTATCTGATACCGTATCGTGATACGGTGTCAGATATGGCGGTTGACGAACTTCAAAAGGTGACGGTGATGTTGCCCAGGCGGCTGGTGGAAGAAGCCAC
>JBBQQS010000271.1:0-7183 GCA_038215525.1 Bryobacterales bacterium | reverse complement strand
CTCGATACCCATGTGTGGCTTTGGTACCTGCTCGCCGACCCGCAGCTGAGCCGGACCCATCGCACGTTGATCGACGACGAAGGAAACGACCTGATTTTGAGCGCCATCAGTGTTTGGGAAGCGCACCTGCTGATCGAGCGGCAGCGGTTACCTGTTTCTACCGCTCCCGATGAGTGGATCCGCACAGCGCTGCGGACCCTGCAGGTGCGCGAGGCCGGCATAACCTTCGCCATTGCTTTGCGCGCCCGCTCGATGGTGCTTGAGCATCAGGACCCGGCCGATCGCTACATCGCCGCAACGGCCGCTGAGTTAAAGCTGCCCCTATTGACCGCCGATGAGCGGCTCTTGCGCTGCCCTGACATCCGCTGCCTCTAGGTCACACCGGCCAATGGGACCCGCCGCTTTTTTAGTAGCTGAGGCGCTGCTTCGTAAACGTCTGCCGCTGGAACACCGGCGCGAAGCCGCAGCGCACGTAGTTGCGCTCCGAGCCGCTGCCCGGCGCGGTCTCGGCAACGCAGAAACGCCCGCTGGACTGTGCCGTGAGCCACAGCCGGTGCTGGATCAGCATTTGCTGCAAGCCCTGGCCGCGATGGGCGGGCAAGGTGGAGTCGGCGAAGCAGTAGCCCACTTCGCCCACGACGGCAAAGGCGGCCGAGCCGGCCAGTTCACCATTGCGCACAATACCCAGCGCGGTTTGACTGGCCAAGATGCGGCCCAATAGATAGCCGGAGGGCGAAGGCTCCATGCCGAAGCCGAGTTGGACGGATTGCGCCCACTCTTCGAGGCGATCGGCACAGTCGATGACTTCGGGCCGTGGCGGATGATCCGCCCCCAGTTCAGCCACCAGCACCTGCTCGCTGCCGGCCAGTTCATAGCCGAGGCTCACCAGCCAAGGCTCGAGCTGCCAGACATCGGCGACCTCGAGGATGGCGTCGGCGCCGCGGGTGAAGAAGAAAGCTTCGAGCGAGGCCAGATGCTCATTGGTCAATTGGCCATCGGCCCCGGCGACGTGGGTGAGCGGCGATCCGACGCCGAGAAACGTGGCCCAACCCTGGCCGGCGGACTGTTTGGCGGCCCCGGCGTCGAGACTCGCCCCGGCATCCACGAACCGGGCCGCCAGGGCGGCGAAGGCCCGTTCAACACGTTGAACCATCTGGCCAGCTTAGCAAGTTGGGATGAAGTAGAATCGCAGGGTGCATCGCCGTACTTTCCTTCAAACCGCCGCGCTTCCCCTTCTGGCTGCTGACCCGCCGGTGCCGATCATCGACACGCATATCCACTTGTTTGACCCGACGCGCCCGGCCGGGGTCCCCTGGCCTCCGAAGGACAACAAGGTGCTCTATCAGCCCGCCTATCCCAAGCGGCTGCGCGAGGTGAGTAAGGGCTTTAACGTAGTGGGCGCGATCGAGATCGAGGCGAGCCCCTGGTTCGCCGATAACCAGTGGGTGCTGGACGTGTCGGCGAAGGACACGATTATGGTCGGCTTTGTGGGCAACCTTGAGCCCGGTAAGGGCGAGTTCGCGGGCCAGATGGAGAACCTGGCGAAGAACCCTTTGTTTCGCGGCATTCGGTATGGTTACCTGTGGGACCGCGACCTGCGCGCCGGTTTAGCGAAGCCCGAGTTTCTGGCCGATTTGGGCCGGATGGCGAAGGTGGGGTTATCGCTCGATACGGCTAACCAAACGGTGAGGTTGTTGGAGGACACGCTGCGCATCACCGACCGGCATCCGAGCCTGCGGGTGATCATTGACCATTTGCCGAACATCCGACTGAAGCCGGCCGAGAAGCCGGCTTACGAGAAGCTTTTGCGCGAACTGGCGCCACGGAAGCAAGTGTATGTGAAGCTGTCGGCGATCCTGCTGCGGCAGAAAGAGGCGGATAAGCCGTCGACGGCGAGTCTATTGGATCCGCTATGCGCCACCTTCGGCGAAGACCGCGTGCTTTACGGCAGCGACTGGCCCAATAGCGACACGTCGGGCACTTACTCTCAGGGTCTGTTGACGGTGCAGGGGTATTTCGCCAATAAGGGTCGCGTGGTGCAGGAGAAGTTTTTCTGGCGGAATTCGCTGGCGGCCTATCGCTGGCAGAAGCGCGCGGCCAATCAGCCGGGCTGAGTTACTTGCCGAGCAACATGGCGATGAGGTAGTTGCCGGCCATGGGGTCTTCGCGGATGAGGTCCCACTCGCGGAAAGCCTGGCGAGTCAGGTCGAGGATTTCGTTCGCATCGGTGGCGCTCCACGAACGGGAGTTGTCATAGTCGGCCGAGTGGCGCTCGTCTTGCAGGGTGGCGAAGGATTTGGCGACCCGTTGCAAAGGCAGCGGTACCGATTGGCGGTTGCCGCGTCGGTCCTTCCAGCCCGTCGGGCCGAACTCCAGCGATACGCCCCGCATGATTCCATGCTTGAAGCCGCGTTCGAAAGAGGTGCGGGCCTCGGCGGTGCCTGGCCAGCGCCCGGCGGCGTCCTCGGTTAGGCGGTGAAAGAGCGCATAGTAGGCCGTGGAGACGGCGCGCCGGAGGCTGGCTGGGGAGGACTTCGTCCCTTCGTAAATGATCAGATGCTCCGCTTGGCGAAGCAGGTCTTCCGCTAATCCCAAAGCGGCTCTTTCAACTCGCGTTGTTCGGTTTCACTCCGAAAACGCGGGTACGCGAGGAAGTTTCGGCTCCCCAGGCCAAGTTCCTGGTCGATCTTCTGGCGCACCTCGTTCGCAATTTCATGAAGACGGGGAGCCCGGCTGGCCTCGTCAGAAAGAATGACGTAAAAATAGAGGGCGTCATGGTCAGACCAGTCGAGCCCCTCACGCATGCGGATTCGGACCACATCGGGGGCCAGAGAACCGGCGATCTGGTCAACCTGCTCTTGCTTGGGGAGATTCAAGATCATGTCTTTAGGATAACCTGACCACAGATAATACACCTTTCAGTCAAGTGGAGGAAACTTATCCGCCGATATGAACATCGAGTTCTATGAAGGGCCTGTAAACTGGCCGGCCTCTGGCGGGATATCATAGAAACAAGGCGTCCTTCGTCCACAAACCCCTTTACCCCATGTCGCAGACCACCACCGAAGAACTTGGAATCAATAGCTGGCTGGAAGAAGAACTCTACCAGCAGTATCTTAGTAACCAGCAGGATGTCGACTCGAGCTGGAAGACCGTTTTTGATACGAACGGTCATCTGGAGCCGCTCGCGCCGCCTCCGGGTCCCGTTGCTCCTCCACCGGTCCCTGCAAGCCCGGTCCCTGCAAGCCCGGTCCCTGCAAGCCCGGCACCTGTAAGCCCGGCACCCGTAAGCCCGGCACCCGTAAGCCCGGCACTCGGGCCGCCTTCGGCACCGCAGACCCAGGCGATGACGGCTCCGGAACCGAAGCTTCCGGCTAAGCCGCTGCCGCCGGTCACGCTTGGCCCATCGGAACAGCTGATGCCCTTGCGCGGCGTGGCCGCCAAGATCGCCGAGAACATGAATGCGAGCCTGTCGGTGCCGACGGCCACTTCGCAGCGCGTGTTTACGGTGAAAGTGATCGACGAGAACCGGCAGTTGGTGAACGAGCACCGCTCGCTGAACGGCAAGAGCAAGGTCTCTTACACGCACCTGATCGCCTGGGCCATTGTGCGGGCGCTCAAGAGCAATCCGGCGATCAACCATGCGTTTATCGAGAACGCCGACGGCCCGTTCCGCATCGTCCGGCCGCGGGTGAACCTCGGCATCGCCGTCGACGTGGCGGGCAAGGACGGCAGCCGCAGCCTGATGGTGCCCAACATCAAGAACGCGGGCGAGATGGACTTTCAGCAGTTCCTGGCCGCCTTTGACGATGTCGTCCAGCGCGCCCGCGTCGCCAAGCTGACAGCGGGGGACTTTGCCGGGACCACGATTTCTTTGACGAATCCGGGCACGGTGGGCACGCTCGGCTCGGTGCCGCGCTTGATGCCCGGCCAAGGCGCGATCATCGCCACCGGTGCCATCGACTATCCGGCCGAGTACCAGGGTGTGGCGGCCGATATGAAGGCTTTGCTCGGCTTGAGCAAGGTGATGATGATGACCTGCACTTACGATCACCGCGTGATCCAGGGCGCCGAGTCCGGCATGTTTCTGGCCAAGGTGCAGCAGTTGCTGCTGGGTGAGGAGCAGTTCTACGAAGAGATCTTTGCGAGCCTAAAGATTCCGTACCAGCCGATCAAGCTGCCGCAGGAGAAGGTGCGGACGTTGATTGGCCCGGCATTGGGGCAGCAGACAATGCTGGGCGCGACGGCGGAACTGGCCAAAGAAGCGGCCGTGTTGATGTTGATCAACGCCTACCGCGTGCGCGGACACCTGGTGGCGAACCTCGATCCCCTAGGCTCGGACGCGCATCACCATCCGGAGCTTGACCCCGCCAATTATGGCCTCACGATTTGGGATTTAGACCGCCCGTTCCTCACCGGCAACTTGGGCGGGATGACCGGTGACGCCGCGCCGCAAGGCATGGCCAGCCTGCGCGAAATTCTCGAGAGCCTGCGCGCTGCTTACTGTGGCACTATGGCCGTCGAGTACATGCACATTCAGCATCCGGAGCAGAAGGCTTGGCTGCAGCAGCGGTTGGAGCCGAAAGCGTCTCGCGCGCCGTTCACTCCCGAAGCCAAGAAGCGGATCCTCGAGCGGCTGGTGGAAGCCGAGATGTTCGAGAACTTCCTGCACACGCGATTTGTGGGCCATAAGCGCTTTTCGATGGAGGGCGGCGAAGCGGGCGTTGCGATTCTGGACGAGTTGGTGGAGCGCGCCGCCGCGACGAATGTCGGCGAAGTGGTGATCGGCATGGCGCATCGCGGCCGGCTGACGGTGCTGGCGACGATCATCGGCAAGACGCTCTCGCAGATCTTCTCGGAGTTTGACGGCAACATCGACCCTGAAACGACGCAAGGCTCCGGCGACGTGAAGTATCACCTGGGTGCAAGCGGCGTGCGCGCCACCAGGACGCGCGAAGTGGTGGTCTCCCTGGCTCCGAACCCCTCGCATTTGGAAGCGGTTGACCCGGTGGTGGAAGGCATTGTGCGTCCGAAACAGGAACGCTTGGGCGATACGGAACGCGCCCGCGTGATTCCGGTGCTGATCCATGGCGACGCGGCTTTTGCCGGCCAAGGTGTGGTGACCGAGACGTTGAACCTTTCGCAGCTCGAAGGCTATACGACGGGCGGCACGGTGCATCTGATTATCAACAACCAGATCGGCTTCACGACGAACCCGAACGAAGGCCGCTCTGGCCCCCATTGCACCGATGTGGCGCGGGCGGTGCAAGCGCCGATCCTGCACGTGAATGGCGACGACGCCGAGGCCTGCGTGCGTGCGGTGCAGATCGCTTTCGACTTCCGCCAGCGCTTTAAGAAAGATGTCGTCATCGACATGGTTTGTTATCGCCGCTATGGACACAACGAGGGCGACGACCCGACTTATTCGCACCCCATTCTCTACCGCAAAATCAAGGACCAACCCTCGGTCGGCACCATCTACACCGATCGCCTGAAGCGCGAAAAGGTGATCACCGACGCCGACCTCGACGGGATCGGCAAGCGCATGACGGCGCGGCTCGAAGAGGGCTTTAAGGCGGCCAAGGATAAGGCCGAGAAGTTCGAGCTGGTGGAGATGGCCTTGCTCGACGACGAGGCCTTTAAGGTCCCTACGCCCAACACGGCGGCGGACTTGCACCTGCTCGAAAAGGTGATTGCCGGCATTACGGCCTTCCCCGAGGGCTTCAACCTGCATCCCAAACTACAGGGCCTGATCGTCGACAAGCGGCGCGAAGTGGCTAAGGGAGCGCCGATGGATTGGGCCACGGCGGAGGCGCTGGCGTTTGGTTCGCTGGTGCTGGAAGGCACGCCCGTCCGGCTCTCTGGCCAGGATAGTTCGCGCGGCACGTTCTCGCAGCGCCACCTCGAATACGTCGACTATCAGACCGGCAAGCCCTATGTGCCCATGAAGCACCTCGACCCCAAGCAGGCGCGCTTCGAGGTGGTGGATTCGAGCCTCTCCGAATACGCGGTGATGGGCTTTGAGTTCGGCTATAGCGTGGCCGATCCAACGTGCCTGGTGATGTGGGAAGCCCAGTTTGGCGACTTCGTCAACGGGGCCCAGATCATGATCGACCAGTTCATTTCGGTGGCCGAAGAGAAGTGGGGCCAGCCGAGCGGCCTGGTGCTGCTGTTGCCGCATGGCTACGAAGGCCAAGGTCCGGAGCACTCTTCGGCGCGCATCGAACGCTTCCTGCAGCTTTGCGCGCAGAACAACATGATCGTCGCCAATGCCTCGACGCCAGCGCAGTATCATCACCTTCTTCGCCGTCAAATGCACGGCGGCGCCGATCGGCGCGGCTTGCGCAAACCGCTCATCGTCTTTACACCCAAGAGCCTGCTGCGCCATGCCAAGGCCGTTAGCACTTTATCCGAACTCTCAAGCGGTGGTTTCCGTGAAGTGCTCGGCGACCCGACGGTCGCCGGTGATCGCGTCACCCGCGTGCTGCTCTGCTCCGGCAAAATCTACTACGATTTGTTGGCCGCTCGCGAGGCCAAGGAAGCTTCGAACGTCGCCATCGTGCGCATCGAACAGCTTTACCCGTTCCCTGCCGCCGACCTCCGCGATGTCCTCTCGCGCTATCCCGAAGCCGCCGAACTCGTCTGGGTTCAGGAAGAGCCCCGCAATATGGGCCCCTGGCGCTTCATGCGCGAATGGATGGAGCCGATCACCGACGCTCGGCGTCGACCGCTCGGCTACGTCGGCCGCGCCGAGGCTGCCAGCCCCGCCACCGGCGCCCTGAAGCGTCATCAGCAGGAACAGCTTGACATTGTTGAGACGGCCTTTGCTTCTACCGTGCCGTCCAAGCCCAAACGCGTTCGCGTCGTGGCGAAACGGAAACGCTAGTAACGCATGGCGGTGCTCGAGGCTTGGTGGATCGCGAGTCCAGTATTTACCGCGTTCGGCTTGGCCGCTGCTCTGCTGGTGCTGCTGATTCTGCTGCTCACGTTGGGCGTGCTGGTCTCACCGCGGATGCGCATCCTCTACCGAGCTCTGCGGCGGGTTCTTTGGACAAAGGTGGGCGAGAGCCAGAAGGGCCCCTCCATGCCCCAACGGTATCGGGACCATCTGGACCGGAAAACGGACTTGCCTTTGCTGATGGCCGCCGAAGGCGCGGCCTTCGGACGCTCCGGCGTAATCTAC
>JBBQQS010000270.1:0-7188 GCA_038215525.1 Bryobacterales bacterium | reverse complement strand
TAGTTGCCATGTTCGCCGATCAGCACCACGGCATCGACCGCGAGTTTGCTGCCGCCATCGCAGAGGGCTTCGCGAATCGTCGGATAGATGCGGAAACCATGCCGGGCGGCCAGGTCGCGCGACATGTCGTTCTGCGGCACTTGGTCGGTATAAAGCGACGCCACGCGCGTGCGGGGCGCGTGCCACACGCCATTTATCGAGTTGCCGCCCAAAAGCCGGCCCACGACGACATCCGCGTGCGACCAGTGTCGATACTCGGTGACAATGGCCGCGACCCGCGGGGCGCTTTTGGCGAGTAAAGTCGGCGTGAGAAACGCGAGCCCGGCAGCGTGGCGGCGAGTGAGCATGTCCGTGAGTATAGCCGCCGCTTGACCCCTCCCGCCGCAATGTGTAACTATGCAGTCTGGTGAATAATCATTCACTGCGCTTACCCACTATGAACACTGTCACCTGGCCCCGTATCGCCGCGAAGAACCTGCGGAGCGACCTCGATCTGTCGAACGAAGAAGCTGCCCAACTGCTCGAACTCACCGAACTCGTCAAGACGTGTCCCGATGACTACCGGCACGCCCTCGATTCGCTGTACCTGGGTTTGCTCTTCGAGAAGCCATCCTTGCGCACGCGCTTCACCTTTGAGCTCGCCATCAAGCAATTGGGCGGCGACGTAGTGGTGCAAGTTGGTCGCATCGGCGAACGCGAGCCGGTGAAGGACGTGGCGCGCAACGTGGAGCGCTGGTGCGACGGCATCGTCGCGCGTACCTTCTACCAGGAGACGGTGGAAGAACTCGCGCGCTACTCCCGCGTGCCCGTGATCAATGCCTTAAGTGACCGTTACCATCCGTGCCAGGCCTTGGCCGATCTCTACACCATGCGCGAGCGCTTCGGCAGCCTGAAAGGCTTGAAGCTGGCCTTCGTCGGCGACGGCTTCAATGTCGCGCATTCGCTGCTGATCACCTCGGCGCGGCTGGGCGTCGACATCACCATCGCCACGCCGCGCGGCTATGAGCCAAAACCCGAGATCGTGCGCGCCGCCGAAAGCTTGGCCACGCACTCGAAGGTCGTCATCACCGACGATCCTTCCGCCGCCGTCAAACAAGCGCACGCCGTCTACACCGACGTCTGGTTCAGCATGGGCGAAGAGGCCAACTTCGAGCAACGCACGCGCGACTTTGTGCCCTATCGCGTTACCGAGGAGCTGTTTCTGCAAGCCCGCGCCGATGCCATCTTCCTCCATTGCCTGCCCGCCAAGCGCACCGAAGAGACCACCGACGCGGTGATGGAGCATGAGCGCTCCGCCGTGTTCGATCAGGCGGAGAATCGCCTGCACGCGCAAAAGGCCCTCCTGCTGATGTTGATGGGGCAGCGCGAACAATGAAGCTCTGGGGCGGCCGTTTCGAGGCGGGTAGCTCAGAGGTTTTCGAGCGCTTCTCGGGTTCACTGCATTTCGACAAGAAGCTGGTGGATGTCGACATCCGCGGCTCACAGGCCTTCGCCGCGGCGCTGGAGCGGGTCGGAATCCTGACGACTGCCGAGCGCGAGCAACTGGTGTCGGCCTTTGAAGAGTTACGGGCCGCGGCGGCCACGCCGGAATTCTATGCGGGCGCTACCGACGAGGATGTCCATACGTTGGTGATCCGGCAGTTGAAGGCCAAAGTCGGCGGCTTGGCCGACAAGATCCACACCGGGCGCAGCCGTAATGAGCAAGTGTCGCTCGACGTGCGGCTCTGGCTGCGCGAGGCGATCGACGAGACACGCACCCAGTTGGCCGGGCTGCTGAAGGCTTTGCTCGACCTGGCCAACAAATACCCTGACGCCGTCATCCCCGGCTATACGCATTTGCGCCGCGCGCAGGCCGTCCTGTGGCCGCATTATATTCTGGCCTATTTCGAGATGTTCGCCCGCGACGATGAGCGCCTGACCGAGGCGCGCGCGCGCGTTAACGTGATGCCGCTCGGATCCGGCGCCCTGGCCGGCAGCGGTTTCCCGCATGACCGCGAGGCAATCGCCCGCGACCTGGGCTTTGCGAGTGTCACCCGCAACTCGATGGACGTCTCCGCCGACCGTGACTTCGCCCTCGACTATCTGCACGCCGCCAACCTGATCATGCTCCACTTGAGCCGCCTGAGCGAGGACTGGATCCTCTACTCGAGCGAAGAGTTCGGCTGGATGGAGTTGGGCGACGGCGTCACCAGCGGCTCGTCCTTAATGCCGCAGAAGAAGAACCCCGATTCACTCGAACTGATTCGCGGCAAAAGCGGCCGCGTCTTTGGCGACTATAGCTCGCTCTTTGTTACCGTAAAGGGCCTGCCGCTTACTTACAATCGCGACCTGCAAGAGGACAAGGAGCCGCTCTTCGACGCGGTCTACCAGACGGTCGGCTCGCTTCAAATGGCGGCGGTGGTGGCGTCCACCGTGGTGCTGAAACCCGCGATTCCCGAGCAGGCTGCTGAGGACAGCTGGGTGGTGGCGACCGACCTCGCCGAAGCGCTCTCCCGCGCCGGATTGCCCTTCCACCAATCGCACCAACTGGTGGGCAAGCTGGTGCTCGAAAGCACCCGCGATGGAAAGAAGCCGGCCGAGTGGACGGCCGAAGCGTTAGCCGCTTTTGACCCGCGCCTGACGCCAGAGTTTGCGGCCCTGATGAAGCCGCGCGAAGGCATGAAGACCCGCGAGATTCCCGGCGGCACGGGTCCGCAGTCGGTGGCGGCAGCGCTCGTGGAAGCGGCCGAACGTTGGGAGCAGCTTGCCCGCTGAACCTGCCATGACCAAGGTCTACCGCCAAGGGCAAATCTTGAACGCAATCCGCCAGCACAAGATCCTCACCCAGGACGAACTGGCTCGGAGCCTTAAAGCGCAGGGCATTGACGCGACGCAAGTCACTTTGTCCCGCGACATCCGGGACCTCGGCCTCGTCAAAACCGCCAACGGCTATCAGCTGCTGCCTAGCTCGGCCGCCTCGGCCAAAGTCGGCTTGCTGCTCGATGCGCGCGTGGCCCAGAATCTGCTGGTCCTAAAGACGCCCGCCGCGGGCGCCGGCTCCATGGCCCGCGCGATCGACGAGCAAGCATGGCCCGACGTCGTGGGCACCGTGGCCGGCGATGACACCGTCCTGGTAATCACTCCCGATCACCGGCGGGCCGAGCGCGTAAGGAAAAAGGTGCTGGCTTTGGTCAGCTAGCATCCAAAGAACATGTTCGACTGGTTGTTCTCCGATCCTTTGCCCGTCGGCGCCGAAGCGCCGGATTTTTCGCTGGTGAACGATTTGGGCTCAACCGTCAGACTCTCTGATTACAAGCACCGCCACAATGTCGTCTTAGTGTTTTACCCCAAAGACGACACCTCAATGTGCACCAAGCAATTGTGCGAATTCCGCGAATCGTGGTCTTTGTCCACAAGTAAGCAGACCATGGTCTTTGGCGTCAATTCCGACTCCCAGGAAAGCCATGCGGCCTTTCGTGGTAAGTTTCAATTGCCCTATCCCCTGCTGATGGATCCGGGGCAGCGGGTGGCCAAGCTATTCTCCTCACACGGTTTAATCGTTAAACGCACCGTTTACCTGATCGGTAAATCGGGGAAAATCCGCTTCGCCAAGCGTGGCGCGCCCAAGCCGGCTGAAGTCCTGGCCACCGCCGAGTGAATGGCGAGTGAGTGGCGAGTAAGCTCCGGTTAAAGAGCCTAAGGCATTCCACCGAATAGACGGTATGGAGGACTTGGGCCCGGCTTGATCTACTTGTACTGCGTCACCGGCAGCGCCCAACTCCCGCTTTTGCCGGCGGAGAGCGTCTTTCCCGTTTTCCCTCCTTACGCGATCTGTGCCGCCGGCCTGGCCGCCATTGTCAGCCGTGTGCCCTACGAAGAGTATGACCCGGAGCAGACGCCTGGCCGGATGATGGATCGTCTCTGGGTAAAGCAACGTTCCCCCGCCCACCAGACAGTGGTGGAGACCGTGCTCGTGCAAACCACGGTAGTGCCCGCCGCCTTTTGCACCGTGCTCGAGTCGGAAGAGCAGGTGACGGCCTACCTCGAGACCTACGAGGACGTGCTGCAAGCGCAACTGGACACCGTGCGCGACCGTCAGGAGTATTGGATCGACATCATTCGGGAAGGGAAGCGGGCTCGGGCGAAGGGGCTGAGCGCGATGGAAGGCCGGCTGTGCCGCTTCGCCGACGGCGTGATGGAGCGCCGCGTGGCCGCCTGGAATCCGCGTTTCCGGGCCGCCTCCTGGAGCTTTCTCGTGCGGCGCGATCAGCGCAGCCGATTCCTGCAAGAAGCCCGCTCCCTGGCCGGCGACTGCCGCGAGCGAAAGCTCCTGGTCGACTGCAGCGGACCTTGGGCGCCCAGCGGCTTCGTCATCGCGCCGCCCGTGGGTCCCATGCTGATCGCCCGTCAGGCCTGAGATAATAGAGGCCGATGAAGATCATTTCCTCTGTCGAGAAGTTGAAGAATGGCCTCTTTCGCGTCACCGAGGACGTGGCGGAAGACTCCGACGGCTTTGAGATCCGCCGCAACGTCGTGCGCCACAACGGCTCGGCCGTAGTGATGCCCGTCGACGAGCAGGACCGAATCCTGCTCGTGCGCCAGTATCGCGTGCCGGCCCAACGCAAGCTCTGGGAACTGCCCGCCGGCAAGATCGACGAGGGCGAAACGCCGCTCTGCGCCGCTAAGCGCGAACTGCGCGAAGAAACCGGTTTGCGCGCCAAGCGCTGGGTGCGCCTCGCCGCCTATTGGCCCAGCCCCGGCTTCCTCGAAGAGAAGATGAACCTTTATCTTGCCACCAACCTCACCCAGGGCGAAAGTGAATGGATGGAGGACGAGCGCATTGAGACGCGCTGGTTTGCCTGGGGCGAGATCGACGGCATGATCGCGAGCGGCAAGATGAACGACGGCAAAACGCTGATCGGGTTTCTGGCCTGGAAGCGCTATCACACCCAATGAGAAAGGCGCCCCGTTGAGAGGGGCGCCCGTTGGACGGAAAGAAAAGAGGCCTACTCGGCATCTTTCTGGCGATTCTTTTTGCGATTGCGTTTCCGCGCAAGAGCCTGCTTCACCCGCTTTTTTTCGCCGGGCTTCAGGTAATAGGAGTGCTTCTTGATCTCCTTAATGATGTCTTCTTGCTGGACTTTGCGCTTAAAACGGCGCAATGCGCTTTCTAAAGTTTCGCCATCTTGCAGATTTACTTCTGCCAATTAAAACTCACCACCCCTCGGGTTCAAATTACCCCCGTAGTATAGCAGCTTCCGTCTGTTAGACTTCCGGGCATGCACCTTGCGGCTTTGTTCCTCTTGGCCTTCGCCGTCGATGGCCCCGTCCACCTCTATCCCATCGACGACCGCCACCGCTCGGACGACTTCCGCCGCTTCACCGTGAAGCTCGAGAAAGCCGTTACCAAACGCGACGCCAAGGCCCTTCGCAAGTTAGTGGACGATCAGGTGATCGCCGGGCCGAAGGACAAAGACGAAGGCTGGGCCGTCTTTACCGCGCGCTGGCATCCGAACTCCCCCGATAGCCCCGTCTGGACCGTGCTCCTCGACATCCTCGATATTGGCTTCGACCAGATGCATCCCCACATTTTCGTCTCGCCCTACTACGCCTGGAAGTTTCCCCGCGAACTCGACCCCCGCAAGCACCTCGTCGTCATTCGCGATGTCGTCCCGGTCTACGCCACCGCCTCCCGAAACTCGCCCGTAGTGGCCACTGTTGCCTTTGAGGTCGTCCGTCGCGTCGGCGACCCGCCCACCGGCTCCTTCGATTGGGTGCGCATTGGCACCCTCACCGGCAAGGTGGAAGGCTACGTCGCCGCGCAAAACGTGCGCTCTCCCGTAACCCCCCGCGCCCAATTCGCCTTGAAGGACGGCAACTGGAAGCTGGTGGTCCTCGACTAGTGCAAGTAAGTCAATAAGGCTTGAATCGCGAGGGGACGGGTCTCCGGCTCATCTACTTCCCTTCACCCTCTTTGTTGATCTGGCAAGCGCGGGCCTCGCAGCCATTCGTATAACATCACCGCCGGCAATTTTGGATGGCCGCGCGAAGCTGGGTAGCGGATCGTCGAGGGCCACTCAAGCTATCGATCAGAAAAGAGGTATCGAAGATGATCACGGCTTCAGTTCGCGACACTTCCGCGCCCGCCCTTGCCTCGAGAGAGGCGAATTTCCTCAATCTCTTAGGCTAGTGTGTGGTGCTTTTGGAGTGGTGCTGTTAGGGGGTGGCTGTAAACCCCGCCAACGCGACCCCACTAGGCGCACCAAGCCCCACCTAGCCCGTCGCGTAAGCGTCGGGTCACATTGGTCAAAGAAACTCCGGCGTTTACAGCATTTTTCGAGGGCCGTGGCGACCCGCCCATACCCCCCACTAGCCCGCACCGTGAGGTGTGGGGTGCTTTTCGGGTGGCGCTGTTAGAGGTGCTCTAAACCCCGCCAAACCCCACACCTCACGGTGCGGGCTACTCGATCGTCAATTCCACGCGTCCCAACCCAAACGTCGCCTTCTGGCCGACGTGGACCACCTCCGCCGCGCGCAGCCAGGGAATCAGCGGGCCCACGTCGCCCTCCCACTCGAGCCAGCCGACGACGCCATCGAAGTCCATCCAGCGGCCATGCCGGTAACTCTGGCGAGGCAGTTGGTAGTGGAACAGGCGATGGCCCGTCAGGACCACCTGGGGAAAGTCCGCCTCCACAAAAGGCAGCTTCGCGTCGCGCGGCGCGAAGAAAGCGTTGTACAGGGAGACGGTGCGGACCACGGCCTGCTGCAGCACGGCGATGCCGAGGCGCGCCGGGTCAAGGCAGGGGGCGTTCCCGCTGCGGATCAGCGTCGGCGTCGTGAGCGTGAGGCGGACGCGGCGGGCGGCCCGCTCGCCCCCGACAGCGAGCGCGCGCCGGCCGCCGGAGACGCTCACCAAACGCAAGTGGCCGCCCTTCACTTCAAGGCCATGGCGCTCCACCCCAGCCGCCCCGCCGTCCACGCCCAATCCCCTTCAGATCTGGGCGGGCACTGCTTCTTGCGCGATTTCGGTGCATCCTTCATCCCGATAGCGCGTTTCAATCCCCTTCAGATCGGGGCGGGCACTGCTTCCTCATTGCTTCTCCACTCCGCCCGGAGGTACCCAGTTTCAATCCCCTTCAGATCGGGGCGGGCACTGCTTCCTTAGCCCGCGCTATACCCTAAGTCGCGTCGGGAGTTTCAATCCCCTTC
>JBBQQS010000269.1:0-7204 GCA_038215525.1 Bryobacterales bacterium | reverse complement strand
GAAGATGCGGTTGTCGTCGCGGTAGGCGCCCAGGCCTTTAGCGGCGAAGTACATGTGGCCGAGCAGAGGCATAAAGCAGACGCCGGCCACGATTTGGCCATCGCACTCGAGGCCGATCAGGTGGCTCCAGAGAGGGTTGCCGCGGACAAAGTCGCGCGTACCGTCGATGGGGTCGATGATCCAGCGGCGGCCGGTGGTGGTTTCGCTGGCCGCGCCTTCTTCGCCGAGGAAGCCGTCGCCAGGGAAGGCGTCGCCGATCATGCTGACGATGGCGCGTTCGCATTCCCGGTCGGCGATGGTGACAGGGGACTCGTCGGATTTCGACTCCGTATCGAAGCCGGTCAGCTGTATTTTCAGGGCGATTTCGCTGGCGCGGCGCGCAGCTTGACGGGCGACAAAAAGTTCGTGCTCAAATTCCATCTCTTTTTATAGTAGCCTTCATTAACAGAGAATCATGAGCGCTAGAACCGTCTTTACCGTACTCGAAGAAACCGTGGCCCAGCAGGGATCCGCGCCGGCATTGCATCAACCGAAAGGCGATGGCAAGTACACCGTCTACACTTGGAACGACTATCGCACTGCCGTGATCGAAATTGGCCTGGGTTTGGCCGACCTGGGCGTCGTGCATGGCGACATTGTCGCCATCCAAAGCGAGACGCGCGCCGAATTCTACTTGGTGGACTTGGCCATCATGTCGATCGGGGCGATCTCGGCTGGCCTCTATTCCAGCTATCCGGCGCTCGACCAGGTGAAGAACCTGAAGGCTTGCGGCGCGCGGGCGCTGGTGATCGAAGATGCCAAACAGATGGCCGCGATCGCCAATGCGATGAAGACCCAGCCGCTGCCGATTGAGTTTGTCCTGATTACGGGACAGGTAGAAGGGGCGCGGACGCTGGATGGGTTGCGGGCCACCGGGCGGCGGAAGCTTTCCGAAGATGCCGAGGCTTTCGCCAAGTTGGCCGCGCGGGTATCGCCTTCCGACCCGGCGATTCTGTATCTCACGTCGGGCGCGACGGGTGAGCCGAAGATGGGCTTGGCGACGCACGCGTCGATCAGTTTGAATGTGGATATGGGCCCCCATGTGCTGCCGTTGGGCCCCGCGGATCGGGCGCTGGTGTTTCTGCCTTCGGCGCATATCGCCCAGCGGATTGTGATGCAGTTTCTGATGATGCGGATGGCGGTGCCTTGTTACTTTTCGGAGAGCCTGGCGCGCATGCCCGGTGAGCTCAAAACCCTGCGGCCCACGTTTCTATTAGCGCCGCCGCGGGTGTGGGAGCGCATCTATGCGAGCATCAAGACCGAAGTGAATAAGAAGGGCGCATTGACGCAGCGGCTCTTTCATGCGGCGGTGGGATTGGGCTTAAAGGCTTCACAGTATCGGCAGAAAGGCGAGCATGTACCGGCCTGGATCGCGACGCCGCTGGGTTGGGCGGACAAGCTGGTGTTTGCCAAATTGCGCGAACGCTTGGGCAATAGTATCCGCGTGGCGCTTTCGGGCGCGGCGCCCCTGGGCCAAGATACGGCCATGTTTTTTGACGCGATCGGCATGCCGATTACCGAAGGCTACGGACTAACCGAGGGCGGCGTGCTGACCATCAATCCGGTGGACCGGCAGGTGTACGGCACCATCGGCAAGCCGCTGCCCGGCGTGGAAGTGAAGTTGGCCGAAGACGGCGAGTTACTCGTCAAAAGCCCGACTCTGTTTGCCGGTTACTATCACGATCCGGCCGCGACGGCGAGTATTATGCGCGATGGCTGGCTCGCTACGGGCGATATTGCTTCCATCAGTGCCGATGGCTACGTGTCCATTACGGGGCGCAAGAAAGAGATCCTGGTTTCTTCAAGCGGCAAGAAGATTTATCCGGCCCGCATTGAAGCTTTGTTCAAGGGCGAGGCGCTGATTAGCCAAATGGTGTTAGTGGGCGATCGACTGCCGTTTGTTACGGCTTTATTTACGATTAATCCAGCAGTGGCGGAGACCTTGCCGGGGATGGACCAAGGCCAGTCCTTCGGAAATGCGAAGCCGATTGATGAGCAATTAAGGCGCGCGGTGAAACAGGCCAACGCGACCTTGCCGGAGTGGGAACAGATCCGGAAGTTCCGGGTGCTGAATCGCGATTTCTCGGTGGACACGGGCGAGTTAACGCCGACGATGAAGGTTCGGCGAGGTAAGGTGCTGGAGAATTTTAAGGACGAGGTTAGTGCGCTTTATGGGGGCAAGGAAGAGTCCCACTAGCTGGTGACGTTGTATCTTCTGCCCCGCAACCCCACAGCTTACGCTGTGGGCTAGATTGGGGTCATTAGTGAGAGATCGTAGTTACCCGACTGAGGTTAAGTAGTCGGGAATTCTTTCGGGATGAGTTCAGCGGCTTTCAATTCGGCCCAGACGGGGGCGGGAACCTGAACTTCGCGAATTAACTGGATCGTCTCGTGCAGGCGCTTCGGGTACATGGTGGAGGTGACGATTTGGGTCATCACCTCGGGGAAATTGACCACTAACAAGCCGGCCACAGCGGCGGATAGGTGAAGTAACGGCGTGGAGCCGCAGATTTTGTAGTAACGGGACAGCAGCGCCCGCTGAGCGTCGTTGGCGACTAAGTAGTTATAGAGGAAAGGCGGGGCGGTGGCGGGGTCCTCAGTGAGGGTGAAGGCTTGGCCGTAGTTGATGCCCATTAAAGTAACTTCGAACTGAGGCCCGGCCTGGGCGGCGGCGATGAGCTTCATTAATTCGCCCAGGATCGAAGGGCAGAAGGTGAGGCCGGCGTAGTCGAGGATGCCGGGCTCTTGAGCGATGAAGCGATGGACGAAGTCCGGCTCTTTGACGCCGAGTCCGATGCGTTCGACGAAGCCGCCGGCTTTGGCCGATTGCAGGAAGCGCACGGCGGGACGGACGTCGCGTTCCCAAAGCAGCGGGCCCTGTTGCATCTCCATGTCGGGCGAATCGTGCAAGGCGACGCCGTAAAGATTGCCGCCGCCGAGTTCGATGCGCTCGCGGCAGATCTGCTGCTCGGTGCCGGCCGCGGAGGGGTCCCAGCGGTCGGTGAAGCCATGATAGCGCGCGGGGATGCCCTGCAATAGCGCCTCAGGCTGATGCTCCACCGCGCCACCGGTGGCGAGGCCCAGGTAGCGCAGACACTTGGTTTGGAATCGAATCTCTTCCGGCGCGACGCCCAGGATTTCGAGGGCGCGGCCGAGTTGAAGCGTCGCGCGGTAGAGCACTGCGGAATCGAAGGTCCGAATCCCGAGGTCCAGCGCGGCGCGCACCATCGGGACAACGTGGCGCTGGACATCGACCGCACCGCCGCTTTCTCCCGCGGGCCCTTTGGGCGCAGGGCCGAAGCCGAAACGGTGGCAGCCAAAGGCGAAGCGGTCAGCGGGAATTTCACGAATTGTGGGCATGGGCCTTCAGAATATCAGGCCGCGGAATACACGCTCATCAAAGCTAGTGGCCATGGCGGCGAAGGTGGGAGTTTTAGCGTTTCGATCAAAACGCCTTCCAGGTCGGCAAATCCGCCGAGAAGCATTGGTTCGCGATGAAGGCTCTCCAGGTCCGGATTGTGAATTTAGATGATCACGCAAGGCCGACAGGATGCGTTTCTGGAGCCACCCGCGAGAGTCGAACTCGCGACCTACTGATTACGAATCAGTTGCTCTACCAACTGAGCTAGGGTGGCTCGCTCCCCTTAAGAATATCACAGCGGATCCGAGCGCTAGTAGTACCAGGGTACTGATCGTGGCGCCCCAGAGGAGGGCGGTGGGGCAGAATTCCATCACCACTTTGTGGGTCCCTCCGGGGACGGGGAGGCCGCGGAAGGCGTAGTTGGTGGTTCGGAGAGCGGCGGGCTGGCCGTCGATGGTGGCACGCCAGCCGGGGTAATCAGTTTCGGAGGTGACGAGGTAGGAGGGACCGCTGGAGCGGGTTTCGAGCTCCAGGCGATTCGATTCATAGGCGATGACCTTGACTTCGCCGCCGGCGGTGACCGGGGCGGGCGGGCCTTCGACCACGGCGGTAGTGCGGAGGCCGTTGGGCTCGCGGACGAGGGCGGTGAGGAGTTGGCGGCTGGTGGCGGTGTCGTTGGCCCAGCGGACTTGGTCGACCAGAAAGAAGCGCGGCTGGGGAGCGTGGTTACGGTAGAAGCGGATCCAGTAGTCGGCCTGGGTGCGGCACCAGCCGGCGGGGTCGAGCAAGGTGTCGGAGAGGCCGGGACCTTGGGCGGCAAGGAAGCCAACATTGAGGAAGTCGAGCCAAGGGGAATCGGGCCGGTCGACGACGAGGTTGCGTTCCCATTCGTTGCCTCGGGTGAACTCGCGGCGGAGCTCGAGAATGCGGAGGGGAGCAAATGGGTTGTCGCCGCCGGAGGTGGGCAGGTTGCGCAGGGGGGCGGACATGGAGAAGTGGAAGAGCAGGTCGATACTGTCGATGCGTTGGGGCGGATTTTGGCGGCCGAGTTCGGCGTGCAGGTAGTCGACAATGGCGGAACTGCTGTCGATGGTGGTTTCGCCGCTTTGCCATTTCCAGTTGCCCTTATCGGTATTCATCGGCCGGCGGCTGCCGGCCCAGAGTAACTCTAGGGCCAGAGCGAAGGAGGCAATCCACTTCCATCGTGTGCCGGGGAGCCGCTGTAACATAAGGGCAGAAGTAAGGGCGAGGCCGGCGCAGAAGACGCAGGTGAAGAATTCTGCGTACCAACCCCCGCGTAAGTTGCGAGGGAGTAAGTCGAAGGCTTGGGTAAAGCCGGGGACATGGTTGCCGAAACAGAGGAGCAACAGTATGACAGTGAGCCAGGCGGCCATGCGCGTCCGGCGGCCATGCCAGAAGAGGGCGGCTGCGCCAAGTAACAACGGCAACGCGCCGTTATAGAGATACATGAAAGTGAAATTGAAGGGCTCTTTGAATTTGTCCGGCTCAAAGACGTTAAAGTAATTGGGCCAAAATAAAGCTTTCCAGGTATCGGTGGGGAGGCCCCCGCCTTGGTACCAGGCGGCGCGTAACTTGGCGAAGCTGAGGTTGGCTAACTCGGCTGAGGGTAGGATTTGGATGGCGAAGAGTCCGGCCGTTACAACGAAAGCGCCGAGTAACTTGGGGAGTAACCAGCGGTCAGCTTCGCCGGTAAGCCAGCAGGCAAGGGCGAATAAGATGACGGCGGTAAAGACGGCGTAAGTGACGGCGGTGAATCCGCTGAGCAGGGCCATCCCCAGGGCGACGACGAGGAGGGCAAACCAGCGGGGCTGCCAATGGCGACGCAGTTCGTACACACCTAGCCAGCAGAGCGGGAGCCACGCCGCACCGCAAATTGCCCCGACATGTTGCGATTGGCTCGCGAAGAAGGACGATAGCTGATAGGCCGTGCCGCCGAAGAGGGCTGTGGCGCGGCTGAGGCCCATGCGGCGCAGGAGCCAGTACATCAGCAATCCGGCCAGCATCATGTGCAGGGTGTCATACCACTCAAGTAAGTAGGCTTCGTTGGGGCGATGACTGAGATTTCGGGCGAGCCAGACGCCCCAGGCGGGCGGGTAAAAGGTCTGTGCCTGGATGTCGGCGTAACCGGGATAGCCACAGTAAATGAGGGGATTCCAAAGGGGGAAATGGCCTTCGCGGAGTTCGCGCGCCTGGAAAGTAAAGAGCGGTTGGTGAAAGCCGAAGAGGTCCCAGGGGATATGGAATTGCGGATTGATTAAGACATGCGAAAAGAAGGCGAAGGGTTGAAGGACAAGGAGGACGAGGGGCAGGAATCTGGCGAGCATTTAGTGGGCCGGCCCGCCGATTTTGGGAAACAGGAGGGCTTGGATATCGGGTTTGGCAAGATCGGGAGCGGTGACTAAGGTGGCGCCGGAGTCGAATTTTGCGGCCGGAGTAAATCCCGCTAGTTTCTGGCAAATGGCTCTGGTGGATTCATAACCCATGGCAAAGGGATTTTGCACCACTAAAGCGTCAATGTAGCCTTGGCGAAGGTCTTCGACGAGGGCTTCGGAGGCATCGAAGGCGACGAGCTTGACTTGCTTGGCGCCGCGGGTTTTCAAGGCTTGCACCGCTCCGGCGGTGGAGCTTTCGTTGTCGGCGAAGATGCCGGCTAACTTAGGATTGGCAGTAAGTAGATTCTCGGTGAGGGCGAGGGCCTTGGCACGGTCCGCCATGGCGAACTTGAGGCCCACCATTTCGATGCGGGGGTACTTATCGCGAATTTCGTTGATGAAGCCGCGTTCGCGCTCTTCGGTGGCGGCGCTGCCGGGCATGAAGCCAATGATGCCGACCTGGCCTTGCTCACCAATGCTGGCGGCGAGGCGGCGGGCAGCCATACGGCCCCCTTCTTCGTTGTTGGTGGCGACGTAGGCGATGCGCTGATCGGTATCGATGGCGGAATCGAAGATGGCGACGGGGATGCCCTCCGCGGCGGCGCGATCGACGATGCGGACGAGGGCGCGGCGGTCAACCGGGGCGAGGGCGATGCCGGCCAAGTGGCGGTTCACCATAGACTCGACGATCTCAATCTGGCGGCTGGAATCGACTTCGAGCGACGGGGCGTTCCATTCGACGGTAGCGGCACATTCGGCGGCGGCCTTGATGGCGCCGGCGCGAACGGTTTGCCAGAAGATGTGGTTGGCGCCCTTCGGTACCACGCCGATGACACGTTGGGGCGCCGGCCGGCAGGCCGTCAGAAACAGGAGGAAGATTGCGCTAAGCAGCCGCATCCGAAGTGACAATGGTATCGCGCTTGCGGGAGCATGAGCTAGACTAAGAGCTGTTTATGGCCATCAGCAAAGAGCTTCTCGAGATTCTGGTTTGCCCGTTGTGCAAAGCGACGGTGGAGATGAAGCCCAACGGCAGCGGACTCAAGTGCGTGCAATGCCACCGCGTGTATCCCATTCGCGACGACATCCCGGTCATGTTGGTTGAGGAAGCCAAGGTCGAGGACTAAGTCCTTTCGGGCTGGCCATGGCGAGTATTCTCGAACGTCTCGCGCCGGGCTCGCGGGTGACGATCCTGCGTTTGCGGTCGCTGGGCGATTGCGTTCTCACCACCCCAGCACTTTCCCTTTTGAAGAAAGCCCGCCCGGATTTGCGGGTGCGGATGGTGGTGGAGCCGCGCTTTGCGGCTGTCTTTGCGGGCAATCCAGACCTCGACCAACTCGTGTCGCCGACGCTACTGGCGGCGAGCGGCAGTGATCTTTGTTTGAACTTTCATGGCGGTTCGCGCAGCCTGTGG
>JBBQQS010000268.1:0-7224 GCA_038215525.1 Bryobacterales bacterium | reverse complement strand
GAGCCGGTAAAGTTGATCTTGATGCAGTCGGCCGGAAGACCAGCGCTGCCATGGCGGCGAGCGATTTCTCCCGATAACATCGCGCCGACGGTGCGATGAATATTGCGGATGGGCAAGCGGAACTCCACCGGAGTTTGCGATTCCAAAGCGTCGGCGGCGTAGTCGATGATCTTATAGTCGAGAGCCTGGTCCAGTCCATGGTCCTGCTTGGTGGTGCAGCGGCGCGACACTCGAGAAGGTACTGGAGGATTGTAGAGCAAAGAACTGAGGTCTAAGCCGCGAGCCTTCCAATGATCGATTCCCGGGCGCGCCTCTAGCCGATCCACACGGCCGATCATTTCGTCCATGGTCCGGAAACCTAACTTGGCCATGATCTCCCGGACGTGTTCGGCGACGAAGAAGAAGTAGTTGATCACATGCTCGGGCGTGCCTACAAATTTCGCGCGCAGGCGAGGATCCTGGGTGGCGATGCCCACCGGACAGGTATTCAGATGGCATTTCCGCATCATGATACAGCCGGCGGCGATGAGCGGCATAGTGGAGAAGCCATACTCCTCCGCCCCGAGCAGCGCGGCAATGGCGACGTCGCGCCCGGTTTGCATCTTGCCGTCGGCCTGCAGGATGACGCGGCTGCGTAAGTCGTTCATGACGAGTACCTGCTGGGTTTCGGCCAAGCCCATTTCCCAGGGCGTACCGGTGTGCTTGAGGGAAGTAAGTGGCGAGGCGCCAGTACCGCCGGAGTCACCGGAGATGAGAATGACGTCGGCATGGGCTTTTGCGACGCCGGCGGCGACGGTGCCCACGCCGACCTCGGAGACTAACTTGACAGAGATACGCGAGCTAGGGTTAACGTTCTTGAGGTCATAAATCAGCTGCGCAAGATCTTCAATGGAGTAAATATCGTGGTGAGGCGGAGGCGAGATAAGGCCGACGCCGGGAGTCGCGTAGCGAATGCGCGCGATCGTTTCGTCGACTTTATGGCCCGGTAACTGGCCGCCTTCCCCCGGCTTGGCACCTTGCGCGACTTTAATCTGCAATTCGTCCGCATTCACTAAATAGTGGGTCGTCACTCCGAAGCGGCCCGAAGCGACTTGCTTGATGGAACTGCGCCGGGAATCGCCGTTGGGCAGGGGAGCGTAACGAACTTCGTCTTCCCCGCCCTCACCGGTATTGGAGCGGCCGCCGATCCGATTCATGGCAATCGCCATCGTCTCGTGGGCTTCGGTGGAGATACTGCCGAAACTCATCGCGCCCGTGGCGAAGCGGCGGACAATATTTTTGGCCGGCTCCACTTCTTCCAGCGGAATCGACTTACCTTCTTTGAACTGGAAAAGCCCGCGCAAAGTGCAGAGCTGTTCGTTTTGTTCATCCACCATGGCGGCAAATTCCTGGTAGCTCGAGTAACTGTTTTGGCGCACGGAGAGCTGGAGTTTCGCTACCGTGCCGGGATTCTGCAGGTGGTATTCGCCACGGATGCGGTACTGATAATTGCCGCCGACGTCGAGTTCAGTGTCGTTGTCAGTTAAGGGGGTGAAGAAGGCGAAGTCGTGCTTCATCTTCGCTTCGATGGCAAGCACGTCGAGGCCCACGCCGCCGATGCGAGATGAAGTGCCGGTGAAATAGCGGCTCACCATCTCCTTGTCGAGTCCGACCGCTTCAAAGATTTGCGCCCCGCGATAACTCTGCAAGGTTGAAATACCCATCTTCGAAAAGACCTTCAGCAAGCCCTTACGAATCGATTTCTTGTAATTGCTAAGGGCTTTCTCGAAAGTGACGCCGTCTGGAAGCTGGCCGCGGATGGACATATCTTCGAGCGTCTCGATCGCTAGATAAGGATTGATAGCGCTGGCACCATAACCGATGAGCAAGCAATAGTGCATCACTTCGCGCGGTTCGCCCGATTCCACGACGAGGGCCACTCGGGAGCGGGTACCTTCCCGTACGAGGTGATTATGCACAGCGGTAAGGGCCAGAAGCGAGGGGATGGGAGCCGACTCATAGTCCACGCCGCGGTCGGAGAGGATAAGTAAGGAATAGCCATTCTGGATGGCCAGCGACGCGCGCCGGCAGAGGCCTTCGATTGCCCGCTTCAATTCCACCTCGCCACCGTCGACCCGGAAGAGCGTGGGTAAGGTAGTGGCAAGAAAATCACCCCACGAGACGCGACGCAGACGCTCCAGGTCGAAGTTAGTGAGAATGGGATGATCGAGCTTCAGGGTATGGCAATGCTGCGGGGTTTCTTCGAGAATATTCCGCTCTTGGCCCACATAGGAAGTAAGCGACATCACTAACTCTTCGCGGATCGGGTCAATAGGCGGATTCGTCACTTGGGCGAAGAGTTGTTTGAAGTAATTGAAAAGCGGCTGCGGACGGTCCGAGAGGCAGGCCAGGGGGGTGTCGGTACCCATGCTACCGATGGGCTCTTCGCCGCCGGAGGCCATGGGCAGCATCAATAAGCGTAAGTCTTCTTCCGTATAGCCGAAAGCTCGCTGTCGCTCTAAGATCGTCTTATGGTCTGTCAAATACACACGGCTGGGGTTCGGCAATTGATCGAGAGAGAGCTGGTTCTCTTGCAGCCATTGCGCGTACGGTTGACGGCCAGCAAGATGGGCCTTCAATTCTTCGTCTGGAATAATGCGTTTCTGCTCCAGATCCACTAACAGCATTTTGCCGGGTTGCAAGCGCCCCTTCATGGCGATATCTTCGGGCTTCACCGGCAGGACACCCGCTTCGGAGGCCATAATGATCAGGCCGTCCTTCGTGACTAAGTAGCGCGCTGGACGAAGGCCATTGCGATCGAGCGTCGCACCAACGACGCGGCCGTCGGTGAAGGCCACGGCCGCCGGACCGTCCCAAGGCTCCATCAACGAGGCGTGATACTCGTAGAAGGCGCTCTTTTCCTTGGGCATGGTGCTATCGCCGTCCCACGCTTCGGGCATTAACATGGCCATTACATGCGGTAACTCGCGGCCGGCGAGGGTAAGTAATTCGACGGCGTTGTCGAGGCCAGCCGAGTCCGACCCATTGGGGGTAATGATCGGGAATAAATCTTTCAATTCGCGGCCGAAACCCTTGGCTTCGAGCGTTGCCTCGCGGGCGGCCATCCAGTTCTGATTGCCTTTTATCGTATTGATTTCGCCATTGTGGCAAAGGTAATGAAAGGGATGGGCCAATTGCCAAGTGGGAAAGGTGTTCGTGGAAAAGCGCTGATGCACCAGACATAAGGCACTTACGGCGTCGGGATCCGATAATTCCTTATAGAAATTGACAATTTGCGGCGCGAGTAACAGGCCCTTATAAACAATCGTCCGGCAAGAGAGCGAGGGCACCGCAAAGAAGCCCTTATCGCGAATGTCGGAAGCGAGCACCTCATTTTCGCAGCGCTTGCGGACGACATAGAGCCGGCGCTCAAAAGCGTCCTCGTCCATGCCTTCCGGGCGGCCGATGAAGATCTGCTGGATGTAGGGCTGGGAATCGCGCGCCAAACGGCCGATGGCATCGGGGTCGATGGGCGTGTCGCGCCAACCGAGCAATTCGAGCCCTTCTTCGCGGACGGTGCGCTCCATGATGCCTTCGACAATCAGCCGTTGCTGACGGTTGACCGGGAAGAAGACCATACCGACACCATAGGCGCCGGGGCCTGGCAGAGAAAAGCCAAGCCGCTTGGACTCTTTGGCGAAGAACTTGTGAGGAATCTGGATCAGAATGCCCGCGCCGTCGCCGGTGTCGGGATCGCAACCACAGGCGCCGCGATGGGTGAGATTCACCAGAACCTGAATGCCTTTGGTGATAATGTCATGCGTGGCCTCGCCGTTGATGTGGGCGACAAAGCCCAGGCCGCAGGCGTCGTGCTCGTTACGGGGGTCGTAGAGCCCCTGGGCAGCAGGAAGTCCATTACCGGAGTGATAGGGCGCTTCGTTCGACATGGTTTGAGCTCCTTGAAGGTTTGTTGGAATTATAACAGAAGTGTCAATCATAATCATGCCCTTGCTTTATTAGATACTCTAATGTTAAAGTTCTTAAAGAACGTGACACTCTCCCAGTTGCAGTTGTTTCGCGACCTTGCCCTTTGCCGCAGCTTCTCGAAGGCGGCCAAGGAGAACGGCATTAGCCAGTCTGCCGCTAGCCAGCAAGTGCAAGAAATCGAACGACTTGTCGGCGCGTCGCTGGTGGATCGCACCACGCGGCCGTTGGCGCTCACCTCGGCGGGCGAGCTTTACTTGGGGATGTGCCGCGACATCTTGAGGCGGAAGGCCGATTTTGACGGTGAACTCTCCCAACTGCACCAACGTACAGAAGGCCTAGTACGGGTAGCCTCCATTTACTCGGTCGGCCTGAGCGAAATGGGTCGCCTCGAAGCAGAGTTTGCCGAAAGATGCCCGTCGGCCCACTTGTCTATCGCCTATCATCCCCCGGCGCGGATCTACGCCGCGATTGAGGCGGACCAAGCCGATGTCGGCTTGGTGAGCTACCCGGAGTCCGGGCCCGAAATCGAGGCGACCGCGTGGCGCGAGGAAGAAATGGTGGTAGCGGCCAGCCCGCGCCATCCCCTGGCCCGGAGGCGCGAAGTAGTGCCGTTCGAACTGAACGGCGTGGATTTCGTCGCCTTCGAGTCCGAGTTGCCCATCCGCCGTGCCGTCGACGATTACCTGGAGCAGCAACTGGTCGAAGTGCGCGTGGCGTTCGAGTTCGACAACATCGCGCTCATCAAAGAGGCCGTCGCGCTGGGAAACGGAATTAGCATTCTGCCGCGGCCGATCTTAGAGACCGATGTGCGACAGGGCCGCTTGGTGGCGATCCCGCTGGGTCCGCCGAGATTGAGCCGACCGGTGGGCATCCTAACGTCGAAACGCCGCAAGGTTTCCCCTGCGGCGCGCGAGTTCGTCCGAATGTTGGAGGAGCAGGAGGAACTGATCCCGCTCCCGATTACCTAAGCTTTCAGCGCCTGATCCAGATCGCCCAGGATGTCCTCGAGATCTTCGAGGCCGACCGAGAGGCGAATCATTTCGGGCTTGACGCCGGCTCTCGCCTGTTGCGATTCGGAGAGTTGCTGATGGGTGGTAAGGGCGGGGGCGATTACCAGGCTGCGAGCGTCGCCGACGTTGGCCAAGTGCGAGAAGAGTTGCAGCGCGTCCACGAACTTCTTGCCCGCGGCGGCACCTCCCTTCACGCCAAAGCTGAAGACCGCGCCGGCGCCCTTGGGCATGTATTTCTGTGCCAGGGCATGATATTGATTGGTCGGCAGGGTCGGGTAGAGGATCCAATCCACTTGCGGGTGGCTCTCAAGGAACTTGGCCACGGCGAGGGCGTTGGCCACGTGCCGGTCCATGCGCATGCCGAGCGTCTCGACACCTTGCAGGAAGAGGAACGAGTTGAAGGGGGAGAGCGCCGGGCCGATGTCGCGCAGGCCTTCGACTCGGGCCTTGATGATGTATGCGATTTGGCCCAGGGCTTCGGAGAATTTGAGGCCGTGGTAGGCGGGAGAAGGGTCGTTCAATAAGGGGAAGTTGCCGGCCTTCCAATCGAACTTACCGCCATCGACGATGATGCCGCCGATGGAGGTGCCATGTCCGCCGATGAACTTGGTGAGCGAGTGGAGCACGATGTCGGCGCCGTGCTCAATAGGGCGGCAGAGATAGGGCGTGGCGAAGGTGTTGTCGATGATCAGGGGCAGCTTGTGCTCATGCGCAACGGCGGCCACTTTCTCGATATCGAGCACGTTGCCGCGGGGGTTCGAGATGGTTTCGCCGTACAGGCACTTGGTTTGCGGCGTGATAGCGCGGCGGAAGTTCTCGGGGTCATCGGGCTCAACGAAGGTGACCGAGATGCCCATGCGGCGGAAGGTGACGTCGAATTGAGTGTACGTGCCGCCATAGAGCGTCGACGAAGCGACGATGTGGTCACCGGCTTGGCAGATATTGGTGATGGCCAGGAATTGGGCGGATTGGCCGGAGGCGACACACAAGGCCGCCGCGCCGCCTTCGAGCGAAGCGACGCGCTCCTCAAGCACGGCGGTGGTGGGGTTCATGATGCGGGTGTAGATGTTGCCGAACTTCTGGAGGGCAAACAACTGGGCGGCATCGTCGCTATCGTCGAAGACGAAGGACGTGGTTTGGAAAATGGGGACGGCGCGGGCCTTCGTGGTGGGGTCGATAGTATAGCCGTGATGAAGGGCGCGGGTATTGAAGCCGTAAGGGCGCTGGGTGTCTGCCATGGTGATCCTCAGTTTATCGAACTTCTTAAGGCTCTCAGTCTTTTGTCGACCACGAACTTCCGCTCTTCAGATTCTCCAACACATTGCGGAACGGCCCAACATACAATCCTCAAGTTTATGGACGACGCGCCGGGATGATCCGAAAGCGGCGGCGTCCGTCGATACGATAGGTCTCGAAATCGGCATGGTCGACGGTAAACACGGTGGAGATACCCTCGCGCTGGGCGAGGTAGACCAAAGTGGCATCGGCGAAGTCCATGGGACGGTCGGCGGAGCGAGACATCAATGCATGCAGCGCCGGAAGTTCGGAGTGGTCAATTGGCAGCAGAACCAACATGCCGGAACGGACCAGGGTCCAGGCCTCCTCCATCCGGTAGGAATTGCTGCCGGCGAGATAAAAGAGTTCCGTCAACACGGCTTCCGAGGTAGCTAAGGGCAAACGAAGCTGGCGGACGGCAGCAGTACAAGTTCGAGACCACTCGTCGTTTTCGTCCAGCAAGGCGAGGAGCGCGCCGGTGTCAACCAGGACACTAGCGACCATACTTTTCCCGCAAACGCTGCCTTACCGTTTCTCTTACCTTTTCCGACCCACTCGGATCACCGCCAGACCAGGACCCGAAGCATTTGGATGCCGCTTCCTGCAGGCGGCGTTGTTCCTCGTCATCGTTGCCCACTTCGCCCTTATTGAGAAGGTCGCGGGCTGCCTGATCCAGCAGAGCGGAAATCGACGTGTTGCGTCGCTGGGCTTCACGCTCTAAGTTCATCTTGAGGTCCGCCGAAACGCGCCAACTGTAGACTTCGGTCTTCATGCACTTCATTGTAGTGCAGAAGGGGATCGGAGCAAACGCCAGACTGGGGCTTCAGGCTCACCTGAGCGCCGGGGACCGGAATGCGCGACGGGTCGAGGGCGACGCCAGAGACAACGGCGGCGGAGAGACTGGCACTGGCCGTGATCGCGGCCGGGGAATCAATTTTCGACCTAAGATCCTTGAATTCATTGCTTTGGCTGG
>JBBQQS010000267.1:0-7228 GCA_038215525.1 Bryobacterales bacterium | reverse complement strand
GCTTCGGCAACGACAAGCTCGGCGTGGGCGAATACGTCCTCGGCACCGACGGCACCATTCATAAGTCGCAACAACTGCGCTACACGCCGCAAAAGGTGAACCAGCCCTCAGCGGTAGAAGTGGCCGGCGACACGCGCACCCCGCCCCAGGCCCATATGCGCAATTTCTTCGATTGCATCCGCACGGGCGCCACGCCCAATTGCCCGTTTGAAATCGGTTACCGTACCTCGATTGCCTGCCGCATGGCCGTTGAAAGCTATCGGCAGGGCCGGCCCATGCATTGGGACCCGGCAAAGGAAGAGATCATCACGTAAATGAACTTCGACCCCACGCCGGACCAAGTCCAACTTCGCAAAGCCGTGCGCGACTTTGCCGAAAGTGAGATCAAACCTCACGTCTTGGCCTGGGATGAGGAGCAGACCTTCCCGCTGGCCGTGGTGAAGCAACTGGGGCAGCTCGGCTACCTGGGGTCGATTTTTCCTGAAGACTTGGGCGGCGCCGACATGGGCTACGCCGAATACGCGCTCATCGTGGAAGAGCTGGGCCGGGTGGACCCCTCCGTCGGCCTGATCGTTGCCGCCCACACCTCGCTCTGCTCGAACCACATCTTCATCGCCGGCGATCAAGCTCAGCGCGAGAGGTATCTGTCGAAGTTGGCCACCGGCGAGTGGATCGGCTGTTGGTCTTTAACCGAACCGGAGGCCGGCTCCGATGCTGCCGGCACCCGCTCCACGGCCGATCGCGTCGGCGACGACTGGCTGTTGAACGGCGCCAAAACCTTTACCACCAACGCCCACTACGCCGATGTCTGCGTCGCCATGGCCGTCACCGACCCCAGCAAGAAGCAACACGGCATCTCCGCCTTCGTCCTCGACCGTGGCAGCTTCCATCCCGGCAAGAAAGAGAACAAGCTCGGCATGCGTGCCAGCGCCACCGGCGAAGTGGTCTTCAGCGGCGTCCGCGTACCCGGCACCCAGCTTCTGGGCAACCTCGGCGAAGGCTTCGTCGATAGCCTGCGTATTCTGGACGGCGGCCGCATCTCGATCGCCGCGCTGTCTTTAGGCATCGCCCAGGGCGCCTTCGACGCCGCCTTCGCTTATGCCCAGCAGCGCAAGCAATTCGGCAAAGCCATCGTCGAGTTCCAAGCCATCAGCCACAAGCTCGCTGAGATGGCCACGGAGATCGAAGCCGCTCGCCTTCTGGTCTATCGCGCCGCCGCCCTTAAGGATGCCGGCCGCCTCGTCACCAAAGCCTCGGCCATGGCCAAGCTCTATGCGTCCGAAGTCGCCTGCCGCGTCGCCAACGAAGCCGTCCAGATCTTTGGCGGTTACGGCTTCATCAAGGACTATCCGGTGGAGAAGTTCTACCGCGACGTGAAACTGATGACCATCGGCGAAGGCACAAGCGAAATCCAGCGCCTCGTCATCGCCCGCGAGCTCGTAAAAGGCCGCTAGTCTAACACCAACTGGTATCGCGGCAAGCACGCGGTGAACGTTTTCCGATTAACTCAGTCGCACAAACCAGTTGCACCTCTAAGTGCCCTCTAACTGCCCTCTAACTGCCCTCTAAGTAGACGAACCTTCCGAACGCCATGATGGCCAAGTGGGATGAGGTTACTGGATCATCTCGACATTTCTACGAGTAGACCTTACCTTTGGGGATGACATTAACCGCTGGGCACCTTGCGCGACTGGGAACAAGGGCGCTGCGCTTCCGACCAGCCATCCCGCGCCTACCTCACCGTCATCGCCCATCACCCGGAAGCCGTCGCGCGGACCCTCAAACTGCGCCCGAGTTTCTTGAAGGCGCCGCATAGTCAATCATCGGCATGGTCATTTGAGCCGTCAACGCGGCTTGGTCGAGCACAATCTCATCGCAATGGAACTCTCCGGCTGAAGCCGCGGTGAAGAGGCCGCTGCCAATCAGCCGGATTCGCCGCCCGCTGGCATGGTGACCGAAAACCCGCCAGAGCAGGGCGATCCGGTCTTCGGCAACCATGGCCCGTTCGAAGTGAAAGGTGGCGTCCGGCAACGCGGTCACGATCGAATTCAGCCAGTCGGCGGTGTAAAGGTCGAACGCGCGGCCATTCCAGGCGGCGTGCAAGCGGTTCGCCAAGGGGCGCGCGGCAGCGGGAAATCCAGCCGGCAGGATCGCCGTGCCGCCCGCTGGCAGTTGGCCCATGCCCGCGCGGAGCTCTCCTAAAGGCGAATGGCCGGCGGCCGCTTGGCGCGCGTCCCCACGATCTTCAATCACGATCTCCCGAAGCATGCGCCCGTGCTCGCGCGTCACCCAGCGGTGGCCGGGCCAGTGGCGCTCGCCCTGGCTTACCGTGAAGGCGATCATGTCAGAAAAGTCCGCGCGGATATCCACTTCCTGCCGGCCTTGTGCCACCCACTGCGACAGAATTTGTTCGCGGCCCTTCACGATCTCCCAATTGTCTTCGAGCGTAGATCGCTGGGTGTGCGTATCGGCTAGCCGCGCATACTCCAGGCGGCAGCGCAGGGCGATTTCGAGTTCCGCCAAATCGCTCGGCAACTCACTCATAACCCGCCCCGTCCCGCCTTAGGCCCCAACCGATGCCATGATCGTAAATGCACCGCACCACAAATTGAGGAGTCCTCATGGGAATTGACGGCTTAGTGAAAGTAATTCAAAATGGCGCTCCCGACGCCTGGGCCGCCACCAACAAAACCTGCTTCGACGTGCTATTTGGCGCGTCCGCCGGCCGCTATCCTCAGAAAGCCCACAACCTCTTCCAACTCCGTGCGCCCGAAATGCGGGACGAAAAGGGCGTCCCTTACGCCGCCTACATTCACCCTTCCAATCCCACCTCTGGCCCTTACAGTGGAACCTCTTTTGTCGTGTTCCCAGTCCCCGACGCCCCCTGCCTCATCGGACTCGTCGTGGGAAGTCAAGGTCTCTCCCCTGACGAAGCGATTCTGGGCCGACCTGGCCATGCCCGCAAAGCCCAGGCCATCTGCGCCTGGCTGAATAAGAAATATGGCCAAGGTCACCAGGTTGCTTGGGCCAAAGAAGATCCGACGCGCACAGACATATCGGTGCCGGACAAGGTGAAGCAAGATTGGTCCGCCTACCAAAGCCCGCTCGACCGCTACCAAAAAGAAGTGTATGCGCTCTATCGACCGACCCACAATGAGGAAGGAACCATCGCCGCCACCAAAGCCTTCCTCGACTTACTCCTCCTCGAGCGCGGCCACCAACCTCTCGGTGCCTACCAAGTGGATGCCGAACAAATCCAGTCCGAATGGTTCGACTCCCTGATGCCCGGCGTCGAGACAAGCCAGGTACAAGAATTACTCCGGCGTCGCCGCTATGTCATCGTCCAAGGCCCACCCGGTACTGGAAAAACTCGCTTGGCCACTGAGTTACTCGCGGACACCTACCAAGGCTTCGGCAAAGCGGTCCAGTTTCACCCGAACACCACCTACGAGTCCGTCATCGGCGGCCTCGCCCCCGCTCAAGCCGTAACAGGCCAAAACGCGACCGATTTCGGCCTTCGCTTCCAACCGGCACCTGGCTGCCTGATGGAAGCAGCTACCGAAGCTATGAAACATCCCGACCGCCCTTACTTACTCCACATCGATGAAATCAACCGCGCCGACTTAGGCAAGGTACTCGGCGAAGCTATCTTCTTACTCGAACCCGACGCCGACCGCGAACGCAAAATCGACCTTCCCTATAACTTCGGCGCCCCCTTTCACCGTACCCTGTCCCTGCCTCCCAATCTCCACATCCTAGGCACCATGAATAGCTCCGACCGCAGCATTGCCATCGTCGATGTCGCCGTCCGCCGCCGCTTTGCCTTCGTCTCGCTTTGGCCCCGCTCCGGCGTGGTGAACCAACTTGGTAGCCCATCGATGCAAGCCGCCTTCAAAGAGTTGCTATCCATCTTTATCGATCATGCCTCCCCCGAAGCACTCGCCCTCGTGCCCGGCCACTCGTATTTTCTGGAGCCAGACGAGCAAAAAGGCAAAGAGAATCTGCAAGTTACTCTCGCGCCGCTGCTTGAAGAGTATCTGGCCCAAGGCTATGTCAGTGGCTTCGCTGAACCCATTCGGAGTTACTTACAATGGCTACGCGCATTGTAAGTGGCCGCGGGCGGCGTTTCTCGAGCCAACTCAAGGCCCCGGAAAAGATTGAGGATATCTGCATCGAATTGCTGGACCACAGCACCAAACGCCACTCCGCCATCGACCTCTTCCGCCTCCGGAACGCCCGCGATCCCCAAGCGAGCGCCGCCCGCCTCGCCAACCAGTTCGTCCAGCAAAATCGACCCCTCCTCGATCTGCTCGACGTCCGCATCGATCGCGACTTCGACGGCCAGGAAGTCATGCTCGAAGTCCACTCGGGTAGCGCCGTCGGCGCCATTCCGCTGCTCTCCCCCACCAGCGCCCAGTTGGACTACGGCCTCGTCATCCAACCACGCTTTCCCTGGCCGGGCATCGGGCCGATGCTCGCCGAAATGGGCTGGCGGGTGTTTCCCCGCCCCCTGCGCTTGCCGTTACTCAAGCGGTCCGAACGCCGCGTGCCCGCCTGGGTCCTGTCCTCCATGGTCCTCCCCCGCATGAAGGCCCTCCTCGATACCGTCGACCGCCGCTTCGACATGGCCCACGAAATTCTCCCTGCGCCGCGCGGCCGCGTCGACTGGGCCGCCTACGCCACCCGCCACCTTGTCCGCGGCCAAGCCTTGCAGGTTCCCTGCTCGTTCCCGGACCTCCGCGCCGACCGCCAGCTCCTCGGCGCCATTCGCCACACCGTCGAACGCCAACTGCAATCGCTCGAGAGCCATCGCGCGCATGGTGCCTTTGTCATGCGCCTCATTGAAGCCGCCCTGGCCATCGCCTACCGCGTTCGCCACGTCCCGCCCTTCGTTCCTTCCCCACCCATCCTCGCCAACTGGCTCCAACGCCCGCTCCGCACGGCACACTTCACCGACGGACTCCAAGCCATCCAGTGGACTGTTGAAGATCGCGGCCTCGCCGGCATCAGTGACCTCGAAGGCATCCCCTGGACCATGCCCATGGAACAATTCTTCGAGGCTTGGGTGGAAACCATCCTGGCCAAAGTCGCCCAACAGACCGGCGGCCACCTTCGCACCGGCCGCAAACGAGAGACCGTCCACCCCATCCAATGGGACCCCGCCTACCTCGGCTCCCAACGCTCGCTCATCCCAGACCTGTGCGTCGAATACCAAAACCTCACCCTGATTGTCGACGCCAAGTACAAGCGCCATTGGGAAGAGATCGGCGAGAGCGGCTGGCGCGGCGCCGGCGACGAGCTCCGCGAGCAACACCGGCACGACCTACTCCAAGTCCTGGCCTACGCCAACCTCGCCCGCACCGACCGGGTGGTCGCCTGCCTGGTCTACCCCTGTTCCCTCGCCAGTTGGCAATCCCTCCGCGAACGCGGCCGCATCATGCACCGCGCGGAGGTCGGGTTGGCTGGGCGGCGAGTCGAGCTCTGGCTTACCGCCGTTCCCATGACGGGCACCGTAGGTGAAGTTGCCGGGGGCTGGGCGGAAGGGATCCGTAGGGCGCGTGGGCCGAGGTGACTCTTGGCAGACTTGTGGCCGCGGCCCCTCCTACCGCCAAAGTTGAGGTATTGTATGACACCGGCGACCTTCTATCGACGAATCCCTGTAAGTGATCGATGATCAGTTCGTCGAGGAGTTCACGCCTCGCCTTCCGAAGGCGCCGCATAGTCAATCATCGGCATGGTAATTTGAGCCCTGAAAGCGGCTTGGTCGAGCACAATCTCATCGCAATGGAACTCTCCGGCCGGAGTCGCGGTGAAGAGGCCGCTGCCAATCAGCCGGATTCGCCGCCCGCTGCTAGAGTGACCAAAAACCCGCCAGAGCAGGGCGATCCGGTCTTCGGCGACCAGGGCACGCTCGAAGTAAAAGGTGGCGTCCGGCAACGCAGTCACGATCGAATTCAGCCAGTCGGCGGTGTAAAGGTCGAACGCGCGGCCATTCCAGGCGGCGTGCAAGCGGTTCGCCAGGGGGCGCGCGGCAGCGGGAAATCCAGCCGGCAGGATCGCCGTGTCGCCCGCTGGCAGTTGGCCCATGCCCGCGCGGAGCTCTCCTAAAGGCGAATGGCCGGCGGCCGCTTGGCGCGCGTCCCCACGATCTTCAATCACGATCTCCCGCAGCATGCGCCCGTGCTCGCGCGTCACCCAGCGGTGGCCGGGCCAATGGCGGTCGCCGTGGCTTACCGTGAAGGCGATCATGTCAGACAAGTCCGCGCGGATAGCCACTTCCTGCCGGCCCTGTGCCACCCACTGCGCCAGAATTTGTTCACGGCCCTTCACGATTCCCCAACTGTCTTCGAGCGTAGATCGCTGGGTGTGCGTATCGGCTAGCCGCGCATACTCCAGGCGGAAGCGCAGGGCGATTTCGAGTTCCGCCAGTTCGATCACAGCCCACCCTCCATCTGCCGGAGCAGAGCCACTTCATCGAAGATGGTCGTCTCTTCAACAATCCGGCCGCCGGTGACGCGCCAATGCGTAACTGCAAGAATGTAGATTCGCTGGTGCGTTGGCGCACCGTAGAGCGCCGAACCATCGTGGGTGCCGGCCAATGACCAGCGCACGGCGATGTCGTGCCCACCGGCAGCCTCGACGACGGTGGTGGAATCGACGGTGATCCGCGCATCTCCGAAGCTTCCGATCAGAGCCGTGAACCAGCCCGTGATCTCCCCCCAGCCGAAGAGCCGCCGCGCTCCCGGACCCGTCCAGTGCGCCGCCGGGCAGTAGGTATCGCGCACCGCGGCCAAGCGGCGATGGTTCACCACGCGATCGAAGAAATCCCACGCGAAAGCGTGTGGATCGCGATGAGGGTCCGGCAACGATCCGTTAGGAAAGGGCGTGCGCGCGGCATCAGCCACGCGGTTCATCGCTGCGATACGCCACTCGGCGCGGCCATTTTCCGAAGCGCGGTCCGTTGCGGCTTGCGCAGCGGCCACTGTGCGCGGATGATAGCCCAGCGCCGGCGCCATGGCGCTGTAGTCCCGCACCAGCCACTCTTCCACGATGCGGTTCTCGCGGCAGAGGCAATCGGCAATGGTGGTAAACGAAATCCGCTTTCCAGTCGGCGGACCGAACTCGGAGGGGCCAAGATTCGTGGCCGCGCTCGTAATGCGGTGCGAAGAAAAATAAGCGCCTTCCGGCTGCGCGGACCAAATCACCGCCTCGCCCGTAAGCGTGCGGT
>JBBQQS010000266.1:0-7232 GCA_038215525.1 Bryobacterales bacterium | reverse complement strand
CCACAAGAGTAAGCAAAGCGGCGACCACCGTCAAGTCGATAGGCTTATTAAATAGAGAAAATAATCCTACCGTCATAATCGTGTCGTGGAATACGGCCACCACGGCCGCCAAACCATACGTCCACTCGAAGCGGAACGCGATGTAGATCAACATCGCGGCCAGCGCATACAACGTCGCCAGCAGCGCCTGATTCCGCAATTCTCCCGTTACTTTCGGGCTCACCACTTCCACGTTCCGGATGGAGTAGCGCGACAAGGCTAACTCCGCATTCAACACCGGCAGCATGGCCGGCGTCACGCCCGGTACGCTCGCTAGCTCGCTCAAGCTACTAATCAAACCTGACCGCGGCGGAGTGTTGCGGTAGCTGAGCATCGCTTGCACCGCCTCGGTCAACTGGATGTCATTAAGAGAGACACCGGCGCGGGCAAACGGTTCCCGAAGTTTTTCCACGAGGGTGTCCTGCCCCACGTTGTGGAAGTCGAGCTTTCCCGCCGGCGTGGCGAAAATGGTCTTCTGCAACTGGTCCACTTGGCCGCGCGCGTCCTGCAAGGCCAGCGCACGCGCTTCGGCGGTGCCTTCCTTGAGTTCGACGCCAATCTGTAGATCGTTCGCGCCCGAGACCTCCTGCACGGTAATCTCGCCCTTGATGGCCTGGCCCAAGGCCTTGCGCACCTCGTCCACCGGGGGACGGCTGGAGAAGCGTACGTCGATCAACGCACCGCCTCGAAAGTCGAGACCATATTCCGGGCCGCCCTTGAGCACCAAGCTCCCAATCCCCAACGCGGTAACCACCAGCGAGAAGATGATGAAGGGCCACTTTTTGCCCAAAAAGTCGTAATTTGTGTCCTTGAAAATGTACATGTAAGCGACTCAACCGGACAGTGCCGGCTGGCCTGCGGACAAGATATCCTTGCCGCCAAACCAGTACCTGACACCGCCCGACTCCTTGAAGTTCCCGATTCGCCGAAATTATCTTCGGGCGCCTGCGAAAACCCTTCTTTCCTTCAAATGTTTCTCTGGCTCAGATGCTGAGCTTCTCAACCTTTTTCCCCGAGAGCTCCCAATCGAAGATCACCCGGGATACGAACACCGCCGTGAAGATGTTGGCTAGCAGGCCCAGCACCAGGCTGACCGCGAAACCCTTCACCTGCGTGGTGCCGAACACAAACAAAAGCAAACACGACACCACCGTCGTCACGTGGGTGTCGACGATGGTTAAAAACGCTTTGCTAAAGCCGGCCGAAACGGCGGCCGACGGGCCCTTGCCCGCCGCTAACTCTTCGCGGATGCGCTCGAAAATCAGCACGTTCGAGTCCACCGCCATACCGATCAACAGCACGATGCCGGCAATGCCGGGCAGCGTGAGCACCGCGCCAAAGTAGGCCAGCGCCGCAATCAGGATGACCGCATTCAGAATCAACGCCAGCGACGCGTTAATGCCCGCCTTCTTGTAGTAAATTAACATCGCCGCAATGACGGCGACTAAGCCCGCCACGCCCGAAAGCAGCCCCTGGCGAATCGAGTCCGCACCCAGCGACGGTCCTACGCTGCGCTCTTCGAGGTATTGCAGGCTCGCGGGCAGTGAGCCAGCCTTCAGCACCAGCGCCAAGTCGGCGGCGCCTTGCTGGTCGGTGGCGCCGGAGATGCGGCCGTTATCGGAAATACGCCCTTCGATCACCGGAGCGCTGCGTACGCGCTTATCGAGCACGATGGCCAAATTCTTGCCGATGTTGGCTTCGGTGTATCGCTCGAAGCGGCGGGCGCCGTCCTGGCTCAACACGAAGTTCGTCTCCCAACGGCCGGTCTGCGGATCCTGGCTGGGCCGGGCATCGCGGACGTCACGACCGGTGACGACCGGGCTGCGATCCAGCAAGTACCAAACCTCGCCACCGCCCTGCGCGGAGCGCTCGCCCTGCATGGGCACCGTGCCCGCGGGCAGCACACCGTTAAATTGGCTCAGCATCTGTTCGCGGCCCTGGAAGGGGCCTTCCTTCACCGGCGTCAGTTCGAGCATCGCCGCCGTTTGGATGATCTGCTTGATGCGGGCCGGGTCGTCAACGCCGGGCAGTTGGATCAGCAATTCGGAATCGTCTTCCGAACGGCCGCGCTGTTGCACGGAGCTTTCGGCCACGCCCAGGGCATTGATACGTTTATCGATGGTCGACAGAGCCCGGTTGAGGGTGTCGCGCCGCAGGGCCAAGGCCGCAGTCTTCTTGATCGTCAGCCGGAGGTCGCTGCCGGCGCTGCCCATATCCCACGCGGAGCCGTACTGCTCGGTGATGATGGTACGCGCCTCGCGGGTCTTGTTTGGGTCGAGCCCCTTGATGGTGATCTCGATCGTGCCCGCGTCGGCCAAGGTCTGGGGATCATTGCGGTCGATGGCGCCGTAGCTGATGCCGCCCTTGCGGAACTCATCGCGCAAACGCTCCATCACCTGGTCGGCCTCGGCGCGGAAAGCATCCTGCACCTGTACCTGGACGACCAATTGGCTGCCGCCTTTCAGGTCGAGACCGAGCTTGATGTTGTTGTTGAAATTGTCGACGAGCTCTTTTTGGCTCTTCGGCAATCCCACGATGCCATAAAGGCACACGAGCACCGTCGCGACGATGATGCCCACTTTGTAATAGAGATTTCTTCGCATTTCTGATTCTTGCCTAAACTAAGATTTCTTCCCGCCAGTTGCCCCGGCACTTGGGCCGCTCCCCGTGGTTGCCGTTACCGAGGCGCGTGAAACCTGGAGTTTGATGTTGTCGGGCTTTACTTGCAGCACCAGCGTATCATCCTCACTGTTGATGCGGTAAACGGTGCCCACAATCCCGCCCGTGGTTACCACCGTGTCACCGCTTTTCAGGTTCTCAATCAAGGCCTTTTGCTGCTTTTTCTGCCGTTGCATCGGAAGAAAAAGGAGGAAATAGAAAACGACCATGATCAGCACCATGGGCAAAAAGCTCATGAGCTGGTTCGTTTGCTGCTGGATAATGAAGCCGAGGAGGATGTTCGCCAAGTTGTTGACTCGAGAGTACTGCTAGCCGGAAACAGCCGCCCGTACCGGGCTTTGAGCGGGCGCCCGAATGCCTCTTACGATAGCGATTCGGACGTCGAGCGTAACCTCAGCTTGAACGGGATTGATCCCAAGAAATTTAGACTGACGCATCTGGCGGGCGATGTCAAGGAAGCCGACTCTAGTACCTTGCGCTACTCTGATATTTGGAACAAGCGCAAGTCAGCGTCCTCGACACGGGAGGACAATACTGCCACCTTATCGCCCGCCGTGTCCGCGAATTGGGCGTCTACGCCAATGTCCTGCCCTCCGACACGCGGCCGGAAACCATAGCTAAGTCTCGTGCCCTCATCATTTCGGGCGGCCCGGCCAGCGTCTACGCCGAAGGCAGTCCGCTGCTTGATCCTGGCACTCTTTCGCTGGGCATTCCCCTGCTGGGCATTTGCTATGGCCAACAAGTTATCGCCTATCAGCTCGATGGCCACGTGCAGCCAGGAACAAAAGGCGAATACGGCTTGGCCCATCTCGATTTTGAGCCTTCGCCGCTCTTCGCCGGGCTCACCGGCCGCCAACAAATCTGGATGAGCCACCGCGACCAAGTCGATCGCCTCCCCTCCGGCTTCCGCCTGCTGGGCCGCACCGAAAGCTGCCCCATCGCCGCCATCGGCGACGACCAGCGCCGCCTATACGGCATCCAGTTCCACCCGGAGGTCGTCCAGACCCTGGGCGGCCGTCAGATTCTCGAAAATTTCCTCTTCGCCATCTCCGGCTGCGTGCGCGATTGGGAACCGGCCCACCAGTTGCCAGTGGTCGAAGAGCAAATCCGCACTATCGCCGCCAGCCGCTCCGTCTTTTTCTTCGCTTCCGGCGGTGTGGACTCGACGGTGGCCTACACCGTCTGCCTGCGCGCCCTAGGCCCCGAACGCGTCCATGCCACTTACGTCGACACCGGCCTGATGCGCGAAGGCGAGACGGAATTTGTCCGCGGCGTCTTCGAGTCGCTCGCCCCGGGTTCCTTCACGGTCGCCGACGCCCAGGAAGCATTCCTCTCGCAATTGGCTGAGGCACGCGACCCCGAGGCCAAGCGCCTGATCATCGGCGAAGAGTTCGTCGCCGTCCAGCAGCGGATTTTGGAAAGTGGCCATTACCTTGAGGGCGACTGGATCCTGGGCCAAGGCACCATCTACCCGGACACGATCGAATCCGGCGGCACCAAGCAAGCCGACCTCATCAAGACCCATCACAACCGCGTCGCGGGCATTCAGAAGCTACTCTCAGAAAACCGCCTCGTGGAGCCCTTGCGCGAATTCTACAAAGACGAAGTCCGGCAGTTGGGCCGTGCCCTCGGCCTGCCCAATGACTTACTCGACCGCCATCCCTTCCCCGGCCCGGGTCTCGCCATTCGCTGCCTCTGCCACTCCGAACTCGCCGCATTAGAGCAGACCGAAGACGGCTGGCTGATGCCCGTCCGCACCGTGGGCGTCCAAGGTGACTCCCGCACTTACCGCGCCGTCTTAGTGATCGACCAGCCGGACCACGTCCGCGCCACCGAAATCGCCAACCGCGACGCCCGCGTCAACCGCGTCGTCGCCTGCCTGGCCACGCACGCCCCGCTCGCCGACTTACAGGTATTTCCGAGTAACTTGACTAAGTCGCGCCTGGATACTCTGCGTCACGCCGACGCAATCGTGCGAAAGTTATCGGATGAGTCCGGTTACGACCAGACGATTTGGCAGTTTCCTGTCGTCCTGATCCCCGTGGGCACCCACGATCGCCCCGATTCGATTGTATTGCGGCCCATCGATTCCGTCGACGGCATGACCGCCACCGCTACCGCCATTCCCCCGGCGCTGGCCGATCGAATGACCGCCGCTTTACTGGCCCTGCCCGGCATCGCCGCTGTCTTTCTTGACCTTACCCACAAACCCCCAGGAACCATCGAATGGGAATAAACATCGAGTTCGCCCAAATCCTAGATCAGGTCGCCCCGCGCCTGCGCGCCATCACCAAGTGGACCGAACCCTTCGGCCCCGATAAGTGGACCCGGATCGAGTTACTCGGCCACTTACTCGATTCGGCGGCCAACAACCATCAGCGCTTCGTTCGCGCCCTGTCGCAAGGCGAGCTCGAATGGCCGGGGTACGACCAAAATGCCCACGTCGAAGTGCAAGCTTTTGCGCAAGCCGATCCGCACAACCTCACTGACTTAGTGCTTAGCTTCAATCGCCATCTGGCCTGGCTCTTCGCCCAGTTTCCGGAGGACAAATTACAGGCGCCGGTTCGCATCGGCAACGCCCCCACGACGACTCTCGAAATCCTCGCGCTCGACTATATTGCCCACTGTGAGCATCACCTGAAGCAGTTAGTCGGCCGCGAGGACGTCACTTGGTCCGGCCGTCCGTGGCCGCCGGCGACGCTATAAGGTCCACGGCTTCCGCATCGGCCGGGATAGCATTTCATTGGCTTTTTCGTCGTTTTGCACCCGTTCGGTCTCCGGATCCCAACGCAAATCGCGACCCAGGCGCAAGCTGATATTGCCTAAGTGGGCAATCGTAATTGACCGGTGCGCTTGTTCAATCGGCGCCACCGGCGGATTTCGCGAGAGCACGCAGTCAATGAAATTCCGGGAGTGATTCGTGCTGCGATACAGCCGCACTTCCTTCGCCGATGGCTCATAATCGAGTAAGGACAAAGGCGTCGCCTCGATCGCGCCGCGATTCACCCACACCGATCCTTCCGTGCCCTCGAAAGTAACTCCGCCGCGCACACGGCTTGAGTAAATCAACTTTACACCGCTCGCATAAATCGCCTCAAAGTGGAAATCGGTGGCCGTATTCCAAAGTTTCTCCTTAGCCCAAGTCGCCTGCCCGCCACGGATCGCCACCGGGCCCGACAACTCGGTCCCCATGCCCCACTGCGCGATGTCCGGATGATGGCCGCCCCAGTCCGTAATCTGGCCGCCCGAATAATCCAAAATCCAGCGGAAATTCACGTGGCAACGCGCCGGAGCATAGGGCGCATCGGGCGCCGGGCCCAGCCACATATCGTAATTAAAGCCCTCCGGCACCGGCTCCGGCGATTGCCGGTCGCCGGTCTTGCCAAAGTCCGGCGTGCCACCCGGCAAGCCGCATAGTACGGTATGTAACTTACCAATCCGGCCATTGCGCACAATCTCGCAAGCCTTGCGGAAACGCACATCGGAGCGTTGCTGGCTGCCGCATTGAAAGATCCGGTTATTGTCCTTCACGGCGTTCGCCATCGCGCGCCCTTCGGCCACCGTGAGCGCGAGCGGCTTCTCGCCGTAGATATCCTTGCCCGCCTTGGCCGCCTGGATGGTGGGAATGGAGTGCCAGTGGTCCGGCAGCGCGATCAGCACGGCGTCGATATCCGTGCGCCGCAGCACGTCGCGATAGTCCTCGTAGGCGGCGCAACCTTTGTAAGTACCGCTCCGCTTGTCGCGCGCATAATGCCATTCCACCAAGTTCCGCGCCGGCTCGCGCCCCGCAACGGCCCCGTCCCAATAGCCGGGCGACATCTTGTTCACGTCGCATACGGCCACCACCTGCACGCGCTCATCGCGCAGGAAGTTCTTCATGTCGCCGGTGCCTTGGTTGCCCGTGCCAATCACACCCACGGTCACCCGCCGGCTGGGCGGCACGTTATTTTGCAGCCCCAGGGCCGCCGCCGGCACGAACGCCGGAGCCACCATCTTCATCGCATCACGTCGTCGCATAGAATCGATTCTACTGCGTCACGCCACCACCGTCTCTGTCCGTCTCTCTACATGCCCCGTCTGGCGACCAGATGGGCCCGACTCGGCGCCTCCTCGCCTGACGAGCTGTTATGTACTATGAGAAAGAGGTTCTCTATGAATGAACTCGATATGCACGCCCTGGTGGCCTTGCTGCGGGATTTTCCGGAACATGGGCTGGTTCGCGGCCAAGTCGGCACCGTGGTAGATCAGTGGACGCGCCAAAGCGGCTAACCAAAAGTTCCACTTCCGCGGTAGGGAGTTCCACAGTTTGGTGGCGGTGGTCCAATTCCTCGAGAATGCGATAAAGGTCTGCATGACGGTTCTATCCCATCTTATTTCGCGGTGAACCTACTGACCGGCTAGTAGCGCGTGCAGTCCAACTTCCACTCTGAGGCCCAAGCAAAAGGGCCACCCCCGAGGGGCGGCCCTTCCGCAAACTCACAGGTCAACCTACTTCGCGCCCGGGACTTTCTTAG
>JBBQQS010000265.1:0-7262 GCA_038215525.1 Bryobacterales bacterium | reverse complement strand
AACCTATTCCTGGCTCCCGGCGAAGGCGACACGGTCCCCGACGCGGCTATGGCTTAGTCTCTCGGCTTGATCAAGGCAGCAGTCGTGACTTCCCGCAGCGCGCCAGTTTGGGTTGAAAAGACGCCGTTGTCGTAATCTGCGATTTTCAGCTTGTCCTGCAACTGCTCGAAGGCCTGCGCTACTGTTTTGAGATTTTCCACTACGAGCGGGTCTTCCCCAGTGAAAGGCATGAGCCGGGAATTCGAGATCTTTCCCGACGCTTTCTTCATCGCCGAGTGCTCGAACATTCTTCCGAGAGCGCTTCGAGAGCTGTGGAGGCTCCAGTGCGAAATCGCCTCACTGGTCAGTAAATGAAATAGCGCGTAGTAAGCCGCCGAAACAGAAGGGCGAAGATCGGCTTGCGTTGGGTCAGAAGGGTTCTTGTGGACGAGATCGTACGCTTGTTGCAAAAGGTCGTCATGGTAGGCCATGCCAAGCTAAGCCCAAGCCAAATGGTGATACCGCGCTTGCTCCGACTGCCTCCGGAAGCTGAAGTACGGAATCAGCCCCCAGTTTTCGTTCGGGTGCAGTTCGTCGAACAGAATCTTGGTGATCTCTCAGCACGATCCGGAAGAAAATGGACGGTTCGTCGCTGGTGTCGGCCCTAACGCTGTGGCTCAAACGAACCACGGCGGGCCCGAGCTTTTGCGTCGCGCGCTCCACCTCAGTCGCGAGTTCCGCTTGATTGATATAGCCGGTCGGTAGCACAGGCATGGTCCGATTTTATCACCCGCTAACTCGCCAAAGCCAACACCGCCCCCAGCAGCACATTCGCCCCATTGGCGCAGTCCTCCCAAGTGGTTAGTTCCTGCGGCGAATGGCTGATGCCCCCGATGCTTGGCACGAAGATCATCCCCATCGGCATCAAGGTGGCCATCATCTGTGCGTCATGCCCGGCACCGCTTGGCAAGTGCCGGGTATCGAACCGCAAGGCCCCCGCCGCCTTCTCGATCGCCCGGTGCATCTCCACCGCCGCCAAAGCGGACTCGTTGTGCCCACTTGGCGTCAATCCGATCTGCGTGCGCGTCTGGGTGCCAATCGCCGCCGCCCGCGCCCGGATCTGCTCGCCCAACCGCACCAGCTTCGCGGAAGACAGATCCCGTAACTCAATGCTCATCCGCACCTCGCCCGGAACGACATTCACCGCGTTCGGCAGCACCTCCAGGTGGCCCACGGTGCCCACCTGCGCGCCCGGTTCCGCCGTCACCACCTCGCGCACGGCCAAGGTTAAGGCCGAGGCGGCGATCAGCGCGTCCTGCCGGTCCGCCATTGGCGTGGTGCCCGCATGGTTGGCCATGCCCGTAATCACGACGTCGTAGTCATCGATCGAAACGATGCCGTCCACCACGCCCACCGGTACCTTCTCCATCGCCAGCGTCCCGCCCTGCTCGATGTGCAGCTCGAGGTAGGCGTGATATTGGCCGGCGGCGATGCGCGCCTCGTCCAGCCGCTCCGGATTGCCGCCGATCCGTCGGATGGCTTCGGCTTTGGTGAGTCCGCGGGAGACGAGCTTCAATTCCTCGGGCTTCGCTTTCCCCGCTGCCACGCGGCTGCCGTTCAGGCTCGCCCCGGCGAAGGAAGCCTCCTCGCAGGCCCAGACGACGGCGGTCAAGGGCCGGCGCGTTTCGATCCGCAGGTCATGCAACAGGCGCAAAGTTTGCACGGCCGCCAACGACCCTAGGTTGCCGTCGAAGTTCCCTCCGCCCGGCACCGAATCGATGTGCGAGCCAAAGAGCAGCGGGGGCAGGGAAGCGTCCTGGCCCGGAAGCGCGGCAAAGATATTGCCCGCCGCATCCACCCGGACTTGGGCCCCCGCCTGCCGCATCGACTCCATCACGTACTTGCGCCCCGCGATGTCGGAGTCGGAGTAACCCACGCGGCTCACGCCACTCGCGAACGTCCCGCCCACCGGCCGCCCGAACATGCTGAGGGCTTGCAGTTGGGCCTGAATGGCACGGGCCTCAATTCGCGGTGCCGGCGCGGCCGACATGGCACTGGCCGACGATGCACTGGCCGCCAACGCACCAAAGAAATCTCTGCGACGCATGGTGCGCAGGATACCATGACCTACATCGCTGACCTAAATCGCTCGCTATTCGCCGACAAATCCGCTATACTCCCTGAAATATGTTCGAGCTTCGACTCGGAGACGACCTTGATGACTTTTGCATCAAATGTAAACGTCTTACGAACCATACGATAGTTTCCCTCGTCGGCGACCAAGCAGCCAAAGTGCGTTGCCGTGCCTGCTACAACGATCATGACTTCCGGCACGAACAGGCCCCGCCCACCAAAAAAGAGCTGAAAACCGCCCAGTTGCTCAAGGAAGCCCTGGAAGCCTCCGGCGAATTGGCCCCGGACGAAGCTGCCGAGTTCCTGAAAGAGAAGGCCGGCGAATAGCCCTAGCTCTTCTCCATTTCGCGCTTCATCTCTTCCACAATCTTCAAGCGGTCTTCGCCTTGCAGGTCCTGCTCCATCCGCCGCAAGGCCACGCCCACCACGTCGCGGTGATGCAGGTTCGACCCTAAACTCAACTTTTCCGATAGCTCCAGCCAAATCTCATGCACCCGGTCAACGTCCTCCGGCCAGAGGCGGGGCGGGTGCGGGCCCAGGTTGACGAACTTCGACGGCCGGTCCGGCTTGATGATCTCGAGCGAAAAGGCGTGCTTGGGGTCCGGCAAGCGTTGCCACGCCAAGCCGATACGCCGCGCGAGTTCGTCGGAAACCATCGTCGCCGAGACGCCGGTCACCAGTCGCGAGCATTGCAGCTTGGCCGCCGTCTGCACCATGGCGTCAAATGGATCGAGCCCGGGCACCACCAATAGCTCCACGTGCTTGCCCTCTTTCTCCGCCATCGACACCACATGGCTGAAGAGCTCCTGCTCGTAGCTCGTGAATATCTGGTCCTGGGAGAGTTCGTGTTCGCCCGAGCCGGCGATGGGACGTACGCTCATCACGACAATGTCGTGCCGGCGCAGGTTGGTCTTGCCGAGCACCCGCTTCAGGTGCTCCATCTGGCCGTAGCCGCGGACGGCCACCAGGATGCACCCTGGACGAACGTGGACGGTCTCCCGCTGCACTTGCGATTCGTGTTCGAGATTGAAGTGTTCGAGCCCTTTGCCCTCCCGGCGCCGCGCATTCACTCGCTCGGAGACCGTGAATAGAACCAGGAGTATGATCGTGCAAGAGAGGCCATACGTAGTAGCCAGTTTCTTGGTGAGCAGGTTGGCCACGGCGACCAGGAAAAGCGACATTACCGCCATCGCCAGGCCAATGGGGTACTCACGGCCGCCAATGGTGAGGTTCAATGGGACCTTATACTCCTGATCGTGCCGCTGGAAGCGGAGGGCCAGGACGCCCAAGGACTTCAGGAAGAAGCTCCAGGTAACCCCGAACGCATAGGCTTCGCCCAGCAGGATCACATTGCCCTGGCTGGCAATGATGGTAAGCACCTGCAGAATCACAATCAAATTGATGATGTTGTGCGGAGACCCAAACTTCGCATGCGGCTTGCGGAACCACTCGAGCAGGATCCCGTCTTCCGCCACCCGGCTGAAGACGCCTTTGGCCCCGATGATGGAGCTGTTCACCGCGCCCGACAGGATCAGCGTGCCCACCACCACCACGAACACATGCAACGCGAAGGTCAGAATCGGTGGCCCAATCAGGTAATTGGTGAGCCCGCCCAGCAGGTTGTCCCGGTAGGTCTTCCGAACGTCGTCGGGAATCAGCATGAACGTAAACAGGGTAAGGAAGCCGGTGGAGATCAGCGCGTAGACGCAGATAATGTTGGCGGCGATCTTGAGGTTCTTGAGCTTGGGTGAGGCGAGTTCGCGGTAGATTTGCGCCAAAGTCTCAAAGCCGGACATGGCCAGCAAGCTGTGGCCGAAGGCCACCACCACGGCCACGAAGGACAGGCTCGTCAGGAAATGGAAGCCATGCAGCCAACCGAAGGTCTCTTCGGAGAGGCGCAGGTTGGCCTGAATCGGCGCTGGCGGCAAGGTGACATTGCCGCGTACCAGCATGGTGGCGATACACCAGGTGAGCAGCACCACCACCATCACCGTGGTGATCTGCATGATCCGCAGGGCTTGGCCACTGCTCTCATGCACGCCGCGGATGTTACTGCGCCAGAAGTAGGCCGTCACGGCGATGCCGAAGATCATGGAGAACAGGTTGGGGTCGACATGCAGCGAATGTTGCCCCAGCTTCTCCGCTATTTCATTCACCAGCCCGGCCAGGTATTGTCCCGCGCTCACCGAGCTGATGGGGCCGGTGAGCATATAGTCCACCACCAAGGCCGACACGGAAAACTTCGCCATCGCCGGACCCATGCTGTCCCGCACCACGACATAGGCGCCGCCACGCACAAACATGGAGCAACTCTCCATGTAGACGCTGCGCAGCGCGAAGCCGAAAAGGAGCACACCAAAGATAAACCAAGGCGCTGACGGGCCCACGGACGTTTCGACGATGCCGCCCAAATAGAACATCGTCGAAGCCAAATCGCTGAGGACGATGGAGGCGCCGCGCCAGAAACTGATGAAGGATAGGGCGACCGTGGTAGCGACGACGACCTTAGTGGTGTTGCCCACGATGCTTGCCCGGGGCTGGTCAGGAGCCATGATGTCCGAAAGTCATAAAAGCGCGACCCGTGCCGCAACTTGTATTCTACAGTTGATGACGGCCCTCCACATCGTCGAGCGTTTACGCCAGTACGGCCATCAGGCGTACTGGGTAGGTGGGTGCGTACGAGACCATCTCCTGGGCCGCGAGCCCAAGGACTACGACATCGCCACCAGCGCTCGTCCCGACCAAGTGCTGGCCCTCTATCCCGACGCCTTTCGCGTGGGTGCCCACTTCGGCGTGCTGCTTGTCGCAGGCGTCGAAGTCGCCACCTTTCGCAGCGACCAAGCCTATACCGATGGCCGCCGTCCCGACGCCGTCACGTTCGAAACCTCGCCCGCCGCCGACGCCGCCCGGCGAGACTTCACCATCAACGGCCTCTTCCTGGATCCTATATCCGGCGAAGTCCTCGACTTCGTTGGCGGCCAAGCCGACCTCGCCGGAGGCATCATCCGCGCCATCGGCGACCCGGCCCAGCGCTTCGCCGAAGATCACCTGCGCCTCCTCCGCGCCGTCCGCTTCGCCGCCCGCTTTGGCTTCGTTTTGGACGCCGCCACTCAACAAGCCATGCGCCAAAGCGCGCCGTCGCTCCACAAAGTCGCCGCCGAACGCGTCCGCGAAGAGCTCACCCGCATCCTCACCGAAGGAGGCGCCGCCGCGGGCTTCGCCCTGCTGCGCGATACCGGCTTGCTGGTGCACGTGCTGCCCGAGGTCGCGGCGATGGAAGGCGTCGAGCAGCCGCCCGAGTTCCACCCGGAAGGCGACGTCTGGACCCACACGCTCCTCATGATCGGCGGGCTGCGTCAGCCCTCAATGACGCTGGCCTGGGGCACCCTGCTGCACGACGTCGGCAAGCCCCCCACTTTCGTCCGCGCCGAGCGCATTCGCTTCGATGGGCACGCCGGTGTCGGCGCCCGCATGGCGCGCGAGATGCTGAATCGCCTGCGCGCTTCGGCCGAAGAGTTGGATCAAGTGGTGAGTTTGGTGGCCCATCACATGGATTGGATGCACGTCCAGCAGATGCGCCCCAGTACGCTCCGCCGCTTTCTCCGCCTGCCGGGTTTCGACGAGCATCTGGAACTGCATCGGCTCGATTGCGAAAGCAGTCATCGCCGTCTGGAGAACTACCACTTTGTTCGCGACCAGCGGGAAAAGCTTACCGAAGCCGACCTGCGCCCCACTCCGTTGCTAACCGGCCACGACCTTATCGCCGCCGGGCTCAAGCCGGGCCCCGCCTTCTCCCGCATCCTGAACGAAATCGAAACTGCCCAACTCGACGGCCACCTCCTCACCCGCGAGGAAGCCCTGCGCTTGGCGCTCGCCTCGCTGGAGAAGAAGGCCACCATCACGGTTCCATGAATAAACAGTGAAGTTGTGGCGACACGCCGGATTCCTGGTCTCGGTTTGCCATACTAAAAAGCTGTGGAATCCACCCTTCGAGCCCAGTCGACGGCCGCCGTATTTCACGACGCGCGACAACCGTTGACCTTGGAATCTTTCCCGATTCCCGAACTGGCCCCGGGCGAAGCGTTAGTACGCATTCGCTGCGCCACTATCTGCGGCAGCGACTTACACACCATCGCTGGCCGCCGCACGGGTCCCACTCCCATCATTCTGGGCCACGAAATGGTCGGCGACTTGGTCGCCGCCAACGGTCTCCCTTTGCCGATCGGCACGCGCGTCACCTGGTCAATGGTCTGGAGTTGCCATAGCTGTACCCTCTGCCGTCTCGGCCTACCCTCCCAATGCGAGCGCCGCTTCAAGTTCGGCCATCACGCCCTCGGTAAAGGGCGCGACCTTTCGGGCGCCTACGCCCAGCACTGCCACCTCCCTGCTGGCACGGCTATCTTCCCGGTGCCCGAGAACGTCCCCGACGAAGTCGCCGCCCCCGCCAACTGCGCCACCGCTACCGTGGCCGCCGTCCTCCGCCACGCCGGCGATCTCCACGGACAAAGCGTCGTCATCATGGGTGCCGGCATGCTCGGACTCACCGCCTGCGCCATGGCCCGCGACGCTGGCGCCGCCCAGGTAGTCGCCCTCGACCCTGACCCCATCCGCCTCGCCCGCGCCACCTCCTTCGGGGCCACCATCGCTGAACTATCCCTAACTGACCTCGCCCTCGACTTCGCCGGCACCCCCGAAGCCGCCGAACAAGCCCTCGGCCTGCTGCGTCCCGGTGGCCACCTCATTCTCGCCGGCGCTGTCTTCCCCTCGCGCCCCATGTCGCTCTCCGGAGAACACATCGTCCGCCGCATGCTCAGAATCACCGGCGTCTACAACTACCGCCCCGAGGACCTCGAAAACGCACTCAACTTCCTCGCCGCCACTGACTACCCCTTCGCTTCGCTCATCGGTGGCCGCTTCCCTCTCACCGCCATCAACTCCGCCATCGCTTACGCTGAAAAGGGAAGGCCGCCCCGCGTCGCCATCTACCCGCTATGACTCCCAACCTCCCCGGCGTTCGCGCCGTCATCTTCGATATCTCCGGCACCGTGATGGACTTCGGCAGCCGCGGACCCGTCGCCGCCTTCGTTGAGCTCTTCGCCCGCCACGGTGTCGCCATCACCGAAGCCGAAGCTCGCATGCCCATGGGTAAG
>JBBQQS010000264.1:0-7266 GCA_038215525.1 Bryobacterales bacterium | reverse complement strand
GGTGATGATTTCCTACACGCGGGCGCGGGCGGAGAACGAAATTCCCACTTGTAAAGTGGGCTTTTTGGAGCGGCCGGAGCGCGTGGTGTTGCTGATTATCGGCGCGCTGTTTGACCGGATGGCACCCGTACTATGGGTGATCGCGGTGATGGGGAACCTCACGGTGGTGCACCGGATGATCTATACCTTCCAGCAGACCAAGCACCTCGAAGACGCGAAGCTACGGCCGGCGCAAATGTCGAAGGCCCTTTCGCAGTCGACCGGAACTTAAGGTTTTAGGTATCGAGACCGTAGAAGTAGCGGTAGACGATGACGCAGAGGCCCACCCAGGCCGCGTATACACCCACGGCGACCAACGAGCTGTTAACGTCGGGCACCCAGCCCATCAGCCCCACTACGGCCCAACCGAGCATCAACAACGCGAGGGTGCTGGCTTCAACGCGGGCAGCTTTCCACAATGAAATTGTACTTTTGTTTTTGTCCACTGGACTCCTCCGAAATCTTGCGGGAAGCATATCATAGTGGCGCCAAAGGGACCATCCCCGCCGATGGGGGCTAGTATTGAAGGGGGCCCCAGATCCACCCTGATGTGGGTGTCAACAAATCCCTCAAAAATTAATCGAAATACTTTACATAATTGTGGTAGTCTGAAGATGTTTGCGAGAAGTTTGCCCACTTTTCGGATACAAGCCTCTTGGAGTCACATCACCCTCACGATGAGTTATACGGTTTTCCTCGGGAATTTGCCGGTATGGGTTACGGCCGATGACATCGGGTCATGGCTGGCCGCTGACAATTTAGTCGCCGATTCAATCAAAGTCATTCGCAACCCTGAGACCCAAGAGTCGAAGGGCTTTGCATTCATTGAAGCCCCGAACCAGGAAGAGATGGATACGATTATCCGTCGCTTCAACCATGCGCCTCTCGAAGACCGCATGCTACGCGCGAACCCCGCTCAGCCCCCCAAGGGCCGAGTGACTGGTCCTGGCGTACGCCCGATGACGGGTCCTGGTCCGCAACAAGGTGCTGGTGCACCCCCCATGGGCGAAGATCGTCGCCGTTTTGCGGCGAATCGCCCTCCGATTCGCGATAACAACAATCGCGATGGCGCAGCCGCAGCCGCTCGCCGGCCCCGTACAGGTGGCCGGAATGACGGCGCGCCAAGTGCTTTCGCCGAAGAATTGGCCAAAGCCCTGTAGTCAACTTTTTGCTGCTTTCGGTTTCGGGCCCTGAAATGAGTGGTATACTCCGCAAGGGCCTGAATCTGTTTGCTCAAAAGCCTTCAACTTCAGCCCTCTACTTCCATTTGTTAGGAGGGCTCGATGTACGATTTGTTGATTGTACGCGTAGTCTTTGTCATCCTCCTCTCCGTTTCCGCCTTCTTTCTCTCCCCTTTTCACTTGAGCCAACCCGCCAGCGCCGTCTTTGGTTTCGGCCTCGGGGTGGCATGCGTGGCCCTCGAGATGCGAGCCAAGCAAATCAGTTTCAAGCGCTTAATTGGAGCGGCCGTCGGTTCACTGCTGGGTATCCTGGGGGCATTTCTCGTTTCGCTGGTGATTCAGCGTGCCTTTGCCGATCAGGCGCCGACGGCTTCTTTCCTTCAAGTGGCCACCTTGCTGGGTATGGCGTACGGCGGGTTGGCCATCGGCTGGACCAAAGGCGAGATGTTGAATCTAGCGGCTTTTGGGGGCGTCTTCGGCTCGGAAGGCAACTCGAAGACGACGTTTAAAATCCTGGACACCAGCGTGATCATCGATGGCCGCATTGCGGACATCGTCGAGACGCGATTTCTGGATGGGGTGATGGTGATCCCGCAGTTCGTGCTGCGTGAGCTGCAACAGGTGGCCGACTCGGCCGATTCCCTCAAACGGAATCGCGGCCGGCGCGGGCTCGACATTCTGCAAAAGATCCAGAAGAACCCCGAGTTGCAGGTGCGGATTGTCGAAGACGATTTTCCGAACGTGAAAGAAGTGGACCTGAAGCTGATTGAGCTGGCCAAGCTCTACTCCTGCACGATAGTCACCAACGACTTCAACCTGAACAAGGTGGCGCAGTTGCATGGGGTCGACGTTTTGAACATCAATGAGCTGGCCAATGCGCTCAAACCGGTGGTGCTGCCGGGCGAGGGCATGCGGGTGTTCATTCTGAAAGAGGGCAAGGAGTACAACCAGGGCGTTGCTTATCTCGATGACGGCACCATGGTGGTGGTGGACAATGCCCGGAAGCAGATCTCTAAGACGATCGACATCGTGGTGACGAGCGTGCTGCAGACGACGGCCGGCAAGATGATCTTTGGCCGTTATGATGAGCGTGGCCATGCGCCTGAGAAGATTACCGAGAAGACTACCGAGAAGCCGCGGGAGCGGGAAATGCCGGCCGGCGCGGCTTAGGCGGCGATTTCGACTATATTGGGTCATGCTGACCCGTCTGATGACCCTCGTCCTGCTCTCGTTTGGCTTCGTTTGGGCGAAGAAACCGATTCCGATCAAAGTGGTGGTGGTGACCATGTTTGAGCGGGGCGCGCCCACGGGAGATCAGCCCGGCGAAATGCAGTATTGGGTGGAGCGAGAGAAGCTCGACCGCGTCTACAAGTTCCCCCAAGGCATGCAGGACCTGCGTGGCAACGACCAGGGCGTGCTGGCCTTGTGCACGGGCGTCGGCACCGCCAAGGCGGCGGCGGCCGTCATGGCGCTGGGCATGGACCCGCGCTTTGACCTGACGCACGCCTATTGGCTGGTGGCCGGTATTGCCGGCATTGATCCGGCCGATGGCTCCTTGGGGTCAGCCGCTTGGGCCGAATGGGTAGTGGATGGGGACCTGGGCCACGAGATCGACGCGCGGGAAATCCCCAGCGACTGGACGACGGGGTTTATTCCGCTCAGGAAGTCCGTGCCTTATGAGATGCCGTTGCGATCGCCGAATGAAGGCGAGGCCTTTCGCCTGGAGCCGAAGCTGGTGGATTGGGCCTATCGCTTGACCAAGGACGTGAAGCTCGAAGACTCCGAGGCGCTGCGCACCCAGCGGATTCGCTTCTCCGGCGTGAACGCCCAGCGGCCGCCCTTCGTGATGAAGGGTGACACGATGTCGTCGATGACGTTTTGGCATGGTAAGCTGCTGAACCGCTGGGCCAACGACTGGGTGAGCTACTTCACCGGACGCCAAGGCAACTATGTGACGACGGCGATGGAGGACACGGGGACCTTACAGTCGCTTACGTTGCTCGCGCCCACCGGGCGCGTGGACGCGCGGCGCGCGCTGGTGCTGAGGACGGCCAGCAACTTCGACCAACAGCGTGACGGCATCACGGCCGCCGAGAGCCTGGCCGAGACGAAGATCGGCAGCTATGCAGCCTTCGTCCCGTCGCTGGAGGCGGCGCACAAGGTGGGCAGCGTGGTGGTGCATGAGCTGGTGCGAAACTGGTCCCGCTATCGTCAGACCATGCCGGAGTAGCCGAGGGTGGGCAGCAACTTGGCGAAGCCAGTTTCCCAATGGGGGAAGAGATTCACGTATTGGAACTCCTTCTGAATGCGATTCGGAACGCGACAATCGTCGAAGCGGACGGGAAGGAGGAAGGTGCGGTCGAGCGGCATACGGGCGGCGCAATCGAGGGCGTAGCGGAGTTCGGCCTGGAATTGGCTGCGCTTGAGGACGGAACGGGTGGAGAGGCAGGCGATGAAATAGTCGGAGACGGAGATGGCTTCTTCGATGGCGCGGGGCCAGTTTTGGCCGGGGAGGAGCTTTTGCGAGTCCATCCAGGGGGCGAGGCCGTGGGCTTCGAGGTCCTGGTAGAGGCGCAGGGCCAGGGGGGCGTCCTCGTGGACGTAGGCGATGAAGATCCGGGGCCGGTTGGCCGAAGTGAAGCGGACTTCGCCGTGGGCATCGAGACGAAACGAACCCAAGCCATCGATGTCGACGCGGGAGCCGGAGTGGAGGAAGCGGCGCACGATTTCGCCGAAGAATTGGGGGCTCATTTCTGGCGGGTCTCCTTCTCGGGCAAAAAGGTGACAGCTTCACCGGGTAGCAGGGTGCCGAAGCCCGGGATTTCGGCGGGCTTGCCATCCTTGAGGCGTCGCAATAGTTGGGTGACGACAGAATCGATTTGATCGGCGGCGACGGCCGGGGTGAGCTGGGCCTCGTGAGCGAGGCGTCGGGCAAAGACTTTCTTCCGCATGACGAAACTGTAGCGGACGGGTTGGCGGGAAAATTGACTGGATATGGAAAGCTTGAACGAAAAAGGTTTCTGAATGAATCAGTTACGAGATCGCAAGAATTCTGAGAATCACTGTGACTGGGTCAGTGATAGCAATGCTAGCATCAATAAGCTTGACATCATTACCAGCACTGATAGCATTGTATTATGGGCGCAATTACGGTAAGACAATTGGACGAGGCGACGAAGCGCAGCTTGCGCATTCGGGCGGCGGAGAATGGCCACTCGATGGAGCAAGAGGCGCGCAATATCTTGAAGGCGGCGTTGGCGCCGGCGGTGGAGGCGCCAGTGGAGAACTGGGTGGATCGCATCCGGCGACGGTTTGAGGAGATTGGTTACGCGGAGGATTTGGTGATCGAGCCGCGCGAAGAAATGGCCGAAGTGCGCGTTAAGTTTGACGAATGATCGTCCTCGATACTAACGTCGTGTCGGAAATGGTGTCTCCCCGGCCTTCAGCGAGCGTCCTCGATTATCTGTACCGTCTCGATCCCAGGCAAACCTATTTGACCGCCGTTACGGCCGCCGAACTCCTGACGGGTTGCGCCGTGCTGCCGTTAGGGAAGCGCCGATCGGAGTTGGCCTCACGCATTGAGGCGTTACTTCAGAAAGACTTTGTGCAGCAAATCCTGGTCTTCGATGCAGAGGCCGCTCTCCATTACGCCGAAGTGTCGGCGAGGCGCCGGGCATTGGGTCGGCCCTTGAGTCTGTTCGACGGGCTGATCCTGGCGATCGCTCGGGCGAAGGGCGCGACCATCGTGACGCGCAACGTAAGGGACTTTGAGTTTTGCGACGTACCATTGGTGAACCCTTGGGAGTTGCCCGGCTAGGGCGTTTCACGGTACAAGAGAAGAAACGGCGAAACTATGTCTCAACAGCAACTCGGCTTCAACCTCACTCCTGATTCGCCCTTCGCCGACCCTGGCGCGCAGCTTCCGGTGCGGCGGGCGTCGCTGGAATCGGCCATCGCCAAGTTTCAGGAGTTGATGGCGCAGCCCGATTCGCCGATCCGGGCGGTGCACCACATTCCGGCCCGCGCGGCCGAGTATTCTGACTTTCCCGAAAACCTGGACCCGCGTTTGCGGCAGATGCTGGCGGGGCGCGGTATCGATCAGCTCTACTCTCATCAGGCTGAGGCATTTGGCCACATCACGGGCGGCCGGAATACGGTGATTGTGACGCCGACGGCTTCGGGCAAGACGCTTTGCTATAACCTGCCGGTGTTGCAGACACTGCTCAACGATCCGGCGGCACGGGCCTTCTATCTGTTTCCGACCAAGGCGCTGGCCGAAGACCAGTTACACGAATTACAGGCGACGCTCGATACGATTGGGTCCGACATTAAGGCCTTCACTTACGATGGCGACACGCCGCAGGATGCGCGGCGGGCGATCCGGGAGCGGGCGCAGGTGGTGCTGACGAATCCGGATATGCTGCACGCTGGAATGTTACCGCACCATACGAAGTGGGCGAAGGCCTTCGAGAATCTGCGCTATATCATTATCGATGAGCTGCACTACTACCGGGGCGTGTATGGCAGCCATTTGGCGAACCTACTGCGGCGGTTGCGGCGCATTGCGGCTTTCTACGGGTCGAGCCCGCAATTTATTTGCTGTTCGGCGACGATTGCCAATCCGAAGGAGTTAGCCGAGGCGATTACGGAGCAGCCGTTTGAGTTAGTGGAGAAAAGCGGCGCGCCGGCGGGCGATAAGTTCTTTGTCTTTTATAACCCGCCTTACGTGAACCGGCAGTTGGGCATTCGGCGAAGTTACTTGCATGAGGCGCGACGGATTGCGGAGGAGTCGATTGAGCGGGGCCAGCAGACGTTGGTCTTTTGCAATAATAGACTGGCGACTGAGATTCTGGTGAAGTATCTGAAGGACTCGCGCGAGCGGGGGCAAGTACCCTCAGAGGCGGTGCGCGGGTACCGGGGCGGCTATCTGCCGCGGGAGCGGCGCGAGATCGAGAAGAAGCTGCGCGACGGCACGATTAAGTGCGTGGTGGCGACGAATGCCTTGGAGTTGGGCATCGATTTGGGTTCGCTCGATACGGTGATTTTGGCGGGCTATCCAGGGACGGTGGCGGCGACGTGGCAGCGGGGTGGCCGCGCGGGGCGCCGGCAGCGGCCATCGCTCGCGATCATGGTGGCTTCTTCGGCGCCGCTCGATCAATATATGATTGAGCACCCGGACTATTTCTTCGGTCGGCCGCCGGAGAGCGCGCATATCAACGCGAATAATCTCGAGATCCTGTTAGGCCATTTGAAGTGCGCGGCATTTGAGTTACCGCTGCGAGAGGAAGAACGCATGGGCCCGCATGACCCGCGCGAGATGTGCGAATTTCTGGTGGAAGCCGGATTCCTGCATCATTCGGCGGGGGCGTGGCACTGGACCAGCGACAGTTACCCGGCCGATGCGCTGTCCTTGCGGGCGGTGACGAGCGATAACTTTATTGTGATCGATACGACGAGCGAGAATAAAGTAATTGCCGAAGTATCTTTCCCGGCGGCCTTAGTTACTTTGCATGAGAAGGCGATCTACTTACACGAAGCGAAGATGTTTCAGGTGGAGAAGTTCGACTACGATGCGCGCAAGGCTTACGTGCGGCGGGTAGATTGTGATTACTACACGGACGCGATTGACCATACGCAGGTGAAGGCGCTCGAAGAGTTTGAGTCGGCGCCCTTGGCGGAAGCGCAGGCGGTGTGGGGCGATGTCCGGGTGAATCAGCAGATTGTGGGCTTCAAAAAGATCAAGTTCTATACGAACGAGAACATTGGCTCCGGGCACTTGTCGATTCCGGAACAGGAGCTGCATACGACGGCGTTCTGGCTGCACTTTCCGGCGGCATTTTTGGCGCAACTGCGCATGTACACACCGACGGAACGGCAGGCGGGCATCATCGGTTTGGCGAATGCCATGCGGACGATCGGCAGTTTGTTGTTGATGTGCGATCCGCGCGACCTGGGGGTGGCGGTCACCGAGGACACCGTGCCCACGCCGCAGGGCTTCGAGCCGAATGTCTTCCTCTACGACGCCTATCCGGGCGGGATTGGGCAG
>JBBQQS010000263.1:0-7305 GCA_038215525.1 Bryobacterales bacterium | reverse complement strand
GAGCTTGCAGCGGGAGTTCGGGCGCAACTGGCTCCTCGATGCCTCCTACGTGGGCGCCAAGGGGACGCACCTGCTGATCACGACCGATCCGAATCAGCCGATGCCCGGGTCAACGCCGATCGCGCAGCGGCGGCCTTTGTTCACGCTAGCGCCCAACGTGACGACCACCGTGGGGGATTCGCTCGGCAACTCGGTATATCACTCCGGGCAGTGGAAGTTGCAGAAGCGCATGGCGCGAGGTTACTCGTTGCTGGCTTCCTACACGTGGGCGAAAGCGATGAGCGACGGCGAGTCCGACCTGTCGAATGGCACGCCGAGCGTGGGCCGCTTCGGCCAGGCGCAGAACGCGCGGAATCGCGCGGCGGAAAAGTCATTGTCCGATACCGACGTCCGCCATCGCCTGGTGACGAGCTTTGGCTACGAGCTTCCTTTCGGCAAGGGAAGGCAGTGGCTGGCGCAGCCGGGATGGCCCGGCCAAGTGCTGGGAGGCTGGCAGTTGGCGGGCATTCTGACGCTTTCGAGCGGCAACCCCTACGATGTCGTGATGAACGCGAGCACGGCGAATACGGGGACCGGCCAACGCCCGAACCGTTTGGCCTCGGGAATCGTCGACCAACCGAGGCTCGGCCGGTACTTCGACGTGAGTGCTTTCGCTGCGCCGGCCCCGTTTACCTGGGGAAACTCGGGGAGGAACATCTTGATCGGGCCGTCGCTCAAGACCTTCGACGTGTCGGCGATCAAGGATGTGGCGATTCGCGAGCGCTTTCGCGTCCAGTTCCGGGCGGATATGTTTAATGCGCTAAATACGCCGCAATTCAATCCACCGAATAACTCGTTCGGGACGCCGCAAGCCGGGACGATCAGCTCAACTCGATTTTCGACGAACCGGCAGATTCAGTTTGTGCTGAAGGTATTCTTTTAGCGGCTCCTCCCCGAAGTAGACCTCACCGGGGCCAGTATCCAAGTCTTACCGAGCCTGGAAGCACGGAGGATTCGGCCGAACCGCGGCCTGGCGATTCGGCCGGACTGGCTTACGCGGCAGTCGGCTCCTTGACGATGAATTGATTGCCCTCGCGATCGGCGCAGAGCGCAAACAAGCTGTCTGTGCAAGCGCAGATAGCGGGCGGGATGATCACCGAAGCGCCCATCGCTTGCAGCCGGATGACATAGTCTCTGACGGAATCCACTTTGATTACCGGAATGGTTCCCAGAATTGGATTGCCCGGTATCTTTTCAAATACCGACACCACCGTTTCTCTGTTCTTAATAATCGAGAAAAACGGAATCCCGCCAAAGGCGTCTTCCTTTACTTCATACGGGTAAAGTTGAGTATAAAATTCCCGGGCCGATTTGAGGTCGCTGGCAATCGTGGCGATGCCGAACGCTTCCGGGTGGGCCATGGTGCTGGTCATATCGTCGGTGGTCCTTTCGTGGCTGGCGGCCCTGATTTCCGGCGAGCCGCCAGCTCAATCTTTAATAACATTGGCGGCCCCCCGGGGTCGATGGCTGACGGGGTCAAATGTTTCTCATCGACTAAGTGATTGCCAAATAGGCAGTTGGCCTGCCGAGTCGCTGCTTCGTTTAGAAGCCTAAGCAGAGCGCGTAATACAATCGCTCAGCAAAATGGGACCGCCCTGCACAGATGCGCTATTCCAATTCGGCGCCTTTCAGTTCGATGAGGCCGCGGGTGAACTGCGGAAGAACGGCTTGCGGATCCATTTGGCCGGCCAGCCGTTGGCCATTCTCGGGCTGCTTTCGCAGCGGGCCGGCGACTTAGTGAATCGTGACGAGTTACGCGAGCACTTGTGGCCCGGCGATACCTTCGTCGATTTTGAACGCGATCTGAACGCGAGCGTCAACCGGTTGCGTGGCGCCCTGGGCGATTCTGCCGTCCAACCGCGTTATCTGGTGACGGTGCCGCGTCAGGGCTACCGCTTTGTCGCTCCGGTAACGAAGTTGGGGCGCTCCGGAGAGAGCCGTAGCCTGGACCCCTGCCTGCCGCCCCGGTTAGTGGTGTTGCCGTTCGAGCAATTGCAGCCAGACCCACAAACGGCCTTCCTTTGCTTCAGCCTTCCCGACGCCATCACCAGCTCTCTTGCCGGGTTCCGCTCCCTCATCGTCCGCTCCAGCCTCATCGCCGCGCGCCAAGCCAATTCATCCGAGCGCTCCCTCAACCTGCGGGCGGTGGGGGAGTCCGTCGATGTGGACGCCATCATTACCGGCACCGTGCTGCGTTCGGCGGACCAGGTTCGCGTTACCGCGCAACTCACCCAGGTTCCCGCCGGGCGCGTCGTGTGGACGCATGTCGCCCAGATTGCGCTCGGCGAGATCTTCGCGCTACAGGATGAACTTACGCGCCGGATCGTGGCCTCCTTAGTGCCCTCCCTGGCGACGCCGGACCGTGATGGCGGCACCCACTCCGTCCCTGCTACCGCGCGGGCCTACGAGTTCTATCTCCGGGCGAACCACCTTTCTACCCGGATGCAGGACCTGCCCCTGGCGCGTGACATGTACCTCCGGTGCCTGGAAGAAGATCCCCAGTATGCCCCAGCCTGGGCCCGCCTCGCCCGCGGTTACCGCATTCTCGCCAAGTTCCGCTCCGACTCTGAGCCGCTCGCTCTTGCCGAAGAAGCCTTTCAGCGGGCGTTCACCCTAAGTCCGGACCTGCCCGGAATCCATAGCCTCTACGCTTATCACGAGACGGACCGCGGGCGGGCGAAAGAGGCCATTGTCCGCCTCCTGCGCTCGCTGGACGACCATCGCCACGACGCTGAGTTGTACGCGGCGTTGGTCTACGCCTGCCGTTACGCGGGGCTCTTGGAGGAGTCACTGGCGGCTCATCGAGCCGCCAGCCAACTCGACCGGAACGTCCGCAGTACGGTGATGAATACGCACTTTGCGATGGCTAACTACGAGGCGGCGCTCGCTGCCAGCACCGACACCGTCGGCTTCATGGATGCCATGATCCTCGATGCGCTGGGCCGCCGCCGCGAAGCGCTTGAGCGAGTGAGACAGCGCGAGCATCTGCCGCCCTTGGTAACCCAATGGATGCGGATGCTCGAACTGTACCTGGAGGATCGCCGTGATGAGGCCGTGGAGCAGATCCTCGACATCGACCGGCAAGGAATCGATCCCGAAGGCTTCTACTACCGCGCCCGTCTCCTCTCGCGGCTCGAACGCGTGCCGCAGGCGCTTATGAGCCTGGAACGGGCCTTCCATGCCGGCTACTCTTGCGCGCCGGCATGGGAGGCGGACCGCTACCTGGATCCGGTCCGCGGCACCGCCCGTTTCCAGGAACTGCTGGCGTCGATGGTCGAACGTTCGGATCTGGCGAGAGCTGCCTTTACCCAGGCGAACCGAGGAAAGCTTCCGGAGGGGAGCCTAGGCTAGTTGGGATTGGTATGAAACTTGAACTGGATCGTAATTTTGAGCGGCACTGCGATCGATCCATAACGTCGATCGCAAGCTGTGCAACCCAAAGCAATCGCGGGGCACCTGCCGCGTGCCCACGACGACCGAGTTTAAGTAAATGGCAAGTTTTGCGCGATTCACCTTCACACCCCATACTCCGGGCGGGGTGTTTGCAAACTCCTTAGCGTGACGTTAGCGGCGAATCGTCCAAGTGTTCGTGGGACGCTCACCCGTGAAGCGGTTGCCGGTTGTGTCGCGCACCAAAACGCCGGAGCCGGTCGCCGTGCGGTACGCGAAGACGAGTTCGCTGAGATCCCAGTTGTCCTGGCCGGCGAACGGCTCGTTGCACTTACCCGATTGATGGCGGATCCGTAGGCCGAGAATGTCGCGAACCCGCGGACCCGTTGCCGAAAGCGCAGCCACCCGCAGACTGCTGCTGGCCAAACCCCGGCCATCGGTGAGAGCGGTCTCTGCGCCCCATCCGCCGGGAGTCCGGACGCGGGCGAATGCCTGTCCACCGCAGCGCAGATCATCGCCACCCGTGCGGAGAGTGATCTGCAATCCGGTGACCAGCGCGGTGTCGGGCGGAGCGACGGGGCCAGACCCAATGGTGCGAATCACTAAGTCCCTGGCACCGGCGCGGCTGCCCGGCGCGAAGAACACGGCCGTCGGCGGGCCCGCCAAGCCCAGGGTTCCGACCAGCCGGTTGAGCGCGTCGCTCAGGGGGGTGCGCACGCGCTCGTCTTCCAACGCGCGGCGGAACTCGGTGACGATGGTTGCGCTCGCGACGTCCTTGATGCGTGTGACTTCGTTGCAGAGCCAATCGAGAATGCCGCAGTCGACGCTAGCATCGGCCGTGGTCCGTACGATAGCTTCGCGATAGGTGATGCGTCCCGCCTCGACCACCGGCCGGAGCAGAACATCCACTTGGACCGATGAATCTGCGCGGTCGGGTTGCCAGTAAATCCGCAGAAAAAGTTGTTTCCGCACTGGGTACGCGCTTCCGGCCCATCTTCTTCAAAAGTGAGGCGGACCCGAACGTATGAACGTATTGGTCTTCGATGGCTACACTGAGGTTTCGCAGGTTGATGTCGTTGAGATAGATACGGAACGCGCTCTCAGGGCCGCCTCGGGTCTCCGTGATGGTGAGGGGCACGCGCATGGCGGCGAGCGCGGGCGGCAGTTGCATCCAGGAGTCGGCAACGTACCAGCTGTCGCCGTGGCGTGGTCCATAGGTATTGAGGTGAACCTGCGTGCCTCCTAAAATGCCGTTCACCACCGTAGTGAGCAAGCCGGCGTCAATCCGGCGTTCTTGGGCCGCCAGCGTGCCGGCGATGAATAGGAAGGAAATGATCTTCATGTGAAACTCCGATGAAGGTGAGTCCGGTGGCGCAGCGAGAAGGTTTACAAGTGGTAAGCAAATTATTTTCACAGTCAACACGCTCCGCGGGCGTGAACCTGTGCCGAGGGGCGGAGAAACCGCGCTGGATCCCATCCGCCGCGGCGATTCTGGCGCGACCCTCCCTCACGCCCAGTGGAGAAAGCTTAGCCCGCCGCGAAGGGCGGGTGGCCTTCGCTTGGTTCGCACCCAGGGTTTGGCCGGCCCCAGACGTCTGGGGCCGGCCTGAACTTCGAGCGGTTAGTTGACCAGCCGCCCTCGCTGACGGAAGATCAGGACGAACGCCAGACCTCCCATCGACAGGGCCCAGGTTCCTGGTTCGGGCACCGCGGAGCTCGAAAGCGTGGCGGAAAAGGATTGGAATACGGCCGCGCCCTCACTCCCGGCTTCCGTCGTGAGGTTCGCCTCGATGATGAAACCGGTGCTCAGCGTGCCGCCCCCGAAACTGGACACCGGCGCGCAGGCGCCCGCCCGACCCAGCAGGCAGTAGTCACTCGGGCTCAACCTCGTATTTACCGCCTCCAGATTGCTGGTGGGGCCATTGAGAAACGCGGCAAAAAACTCGGACGTGGAACGATTCCAAACCAGCGAGCCCATACGAAACGTGGAGCCGTTGGCATGGTAAACCTGATCGACCCAAGACACATCGATCGAGTTCACGAGTCCGAGCACGCTGGTGTCCCAGACTCCCGGGTGCGTCGCGAAGCCACGATCGATCGTTTGCGCCTCCCCTACCTTGAATGTGTAGCCAAAACTTTTGGTGTCAGGCGATAGGCCGGTAATCGCAAAGACCGGTTCGGTGTCATACAGGCCGTTGTGATGCGTCCAATCGAAGAAGTAGACGTTGCTATCGATGGGCGGCGCGAGGCTAAAAGTTAAGGTGGCCGCTGGCAGGTGGGTGGCGAACAGACCCGCTGCCATAGCGAGATACGCGACCGACGTTGGTAGATTCATGGGATTCCTCCGGTTTTCACGATTGAGGGAGCCTAATCTGGCTTCCTGGCAAGTAAGTCCCCTCCGGCCCGGAAAGGTTTATCGGACTGACGAAGAATAGGAAATGATTTTTCGCTCATGGGGACTGGGAAACCGGAGCAGGTCGAATCCATCGCCATCGCTTACGCGCGACGGGAACCGCGTCGTTGGTGTCGATGCGCAGGGCGAAGTGGCATACGCGGTCTGGGTTCGCATTCCATGGCCGGCCCCCGACCAACCCGAACATAGCAGTCTGTCACCTTTCGGCCATCGACCATACAGAAAATGCGGTGAGGACGGGGCCTCACCGCATTTTCTGGTCTGTACGATACTAAGCCAAAGGAAGTTAGAAAAACTCTTCCCGCTTCGATTTGAGGGGGCGAAAGGTTACTCCGATCGCCACCAAGCCCATCCCGATTAGTCCGAACGTCGCCGGTTCCGGCACTTCAGACGTCGTGAGGCTTACCGCATCCAGATCGAAACCTGGCGACTCGCCGCTCAGATCGAGCCCCCCGATCCCGATCTTCGTGAAAACGGCTCCGGGGCCAAACGCCTCCAAGGTCGTTTGCAGGCTACTCAAGTCGATCGCGTAACCCTCCGATGTGTTGCGCACCAAGGCGTTGGCGTGAATAAAGCCGCCACCCGATACCCACCACCAGATCAGGGCTTGCTCGTCGGAAGGCCCGAGTTCGAAAAGCGTAACCGTCGTGCCTCGGGCGATGAAAGTGGAGGAGAAGGTGAGTTCCACGTAGGAGTAAGGGAAGCCGCTTCCCGTTGCGGTGTCGTTCCTTCCTGGAAGGGAGAGAAAAAACCCATCCGGCTCGCCGGTGACGGCGAAACGGGCGTCGAAGTCGGTAAGCGGAAGAGGGAAACCGAACAGGTCACCCCCATAGAATCCCGGGAGCGCGCCGACGGTCGGGTCGCCGCGGTTCAGCGTGGCGGTGCCGATGGCATAGATTACGGCGGCTTCCAAAGCGGAAGAGCCAAGGATAGCGCAGAGCAAAAAAGTTGCGATGTTGCGGGTCATAACTGTAGCTCGTTACTCAGCCGTGAAGGATCGGACCTTAACGGAGGTTCCATTCGAATACTGAAAGATCAGCGCGATATAAGTGACGTCACCCCAGTTAGCTGGGCCAACGGTCCCGTGCAGAAAGTCGCTGAATCCGAAGTCCACTTCGCCGGCCGCACCGATCTGCTTAGAGAAATTCGAGACCCGCGTCCCATTCGCCGAATACACGGTGATGGCCGCAGTGAGCGCGGTTGCGTCTCCTTCGATGCTCAACCGAAAACGAGTCTTTTGCGACAAGTCCAAACGAAGTGGGCTGGGCGCTCCGACGGCACTACGTCCATAGAGAGACTCGGTTCGGCAACTCGTACCGCAGCCGCAAACCATTCCCAGTCCGTTTAATATATCCGCTTGGGAGATGCTGCCCGTGCCGACGGTGGAACCATACTGGCGAACCGTGCGATTTCCACCGGGAACTGCGGCCGATTGCGTTTCCAGCCGATCTCCGGCGGTCGTT
>JBBQQS010000262.1:0-7337 GCA_038215525.1 Bryobacterales bacterium | reverse complement strand
GTTCTTGCGTGCTTCGACCGCCGTATCGCTGAAGTCGGAAAAAACGCCGTCGACACCCAGGAGGTAATACTGAATATATTCGTTCTCCGGGCGCCCCTGATAGCTGAGTGAGAGCGTGCTCTTTTCGTTACGGAAGGTGTAGGCGTGGACGAAAAGGCCCGCGGCATGGGCCTGGGTGATCAGGTTGGCCGCCGGCAGGGCGGTGCGGTCGGAGTCATCCACCTTGCCGTCGCCGTTCACGTCGTCGGCCTTCCCATCGAGGTTAGCGTCCTGGGAAAAAACGCTTACGATGTAGCGCTTCCACGGCCCGATACCGTCGGCGTACCGGGCGATTTCGGCCAGGTTCTTGGGCGTCACCATATCGGCGAAGCCGCGCGGGTCACCGGAGACCGCGAAGTTATAGGGCTTGTCGTAGGGGGCGGCGAAGGTGAGCGCTCCGTTGTTGGCCACATCGTCTGCGTCAATGAGTTGCACCAGCCGTACGGAGGTTTTCTTTCGCAAATACTGCAGATTGGCAGTTTCAAAGGACTGGATGATCACCGGCGAATCCGGCCGGTTCAATTGGTAGCGGTCGAGCACCTCGACCAGCTTGTCTTCGAGGGGCAGTCCCAGCACGTAGTGAAAGGTGGGGTGTTTGGTTTCCGGATAGATCCCTACCACGCGGCCACGGAGAAATCCTTCGCGGCGCGCGAGCTCGATGATCTCTTCGAGCGTCGGAATTTCGTAGCGGCCGTTGAACTCCTGCGGTCGGTCGCCCCGTGGCTGAATGGCGCGCAGCCGCTTAATCTCGAAGAGCATAAAGTCACTGGCGTAGAAGCCGGTGGTCTTGACGCCGTCCAGCAGCTTGGTGGTTTTGCGATCGGCAAATTCGGGGCGAGTGGCCACGTCGGTGGTGCCGTCCAGCAGCGGCTCGTGACGGGCAATGAGGTGTCCGTCTTTGGTCATCACCAAGTCAGGCTCTACGAAATCAGCGCCCAGCCGGGCAGCCCGCTGATAGCTTTCCAGCGTATGCTCCGGCAGATAACCCGAGGCTCCGCGGTGCCCGATGACGAGGGGCGCTTTCCCGTCCAGTGTTTTCCAGCGGGTGTCCTGCGCGTAGGCGCTGAGAGCGACAAAGGCGATCAGAATTGAGGATTTCATGTGGTAACTCCTTAAGAAATCTACGAACTGCGACGTTAGGGTACCAGGACGCTAATGAAGAGACGATGACGGAACCATGGAGAATCGATGAACGCATCGGCACTTAAGGCCGTTACTCGTAGCTGCGGCGAATTGGTGAATGATGAAGAGTGGCTCAGTCCTGTTGGCGCGGAGGGGACGGTAGGCAGACCCGGTGCTTTCACCCCGATTCGCATTCGGGGGGCTACTGGACCGGCGAGGACGCCGGTCCCACGATTAGTAAGCCCGTACCGAGGCCTCCTGGCTCGCTGCGCCGGAGCGGACTTGTAAGGTGACATCGGACTGGACCCGGACCTGAACTTGATAAAGGCCGGGCACAGTGCTGCTCCAGCCGGCTTTGGTGACCGTGCCGCCCATCGCGTTGATAGAAGGCACCGCGCCCGCCACCACCAGGCCTTGGTTGTCGACCACGCGGAGGCCGAAGTCGATGGTGGCGCCGCGGGGGGCAGAGCGGGGGAGCTCGAGGGTGGTGATGGAGTCGGCTTCGCGAGCGGCTTCCGGGCGCCAGTAGGGGATGCGGAGCTTTTGCGCGGCGCCTTCGCAACTGACGCCCAGGTAGCCTTCGCCGGCGGTGGCGGGGGCTTCGAGATGCAGGGTGAAGGCGCCATCGCCCACGAACTGGGTGGCGGAGAGCGCGGGCGCGCCGCCCTTGGCCTCTACCGTGATGGTGCAGATACCGGCATTGCCGGCGATCGACTCGAGGGTCACGGTAGCCGACGTGTCGGTTAACTTGAGCGAGGCTGGCGTCGCCGTCAAAGTGGCCGACAGGGCTTGCAGGGCATCGAGCTTCCCCGCCCCGCTCTCGATCACCTTGAAGGGCAAGGCCGTCGCGCTGTTGACCAGCAGCGAGCGGTACTGCATCACGGACAAACCCGGACGCTGCGCCTTCAGCATGGCGGCCATGCCCGCTACCACCGGGGCAGCCAGACTGGTGCCGGCCATCGTCTTGTAGCCGTTCGAACCGGCGCGTTGCGTAGTGTAAGCCGTGTAGAACTGATCGCCCACCGCCATCACGTCCGGCTTCAGGCCCGCGCCCAGGTTCGGACCGCGGCCGGAGAACCAGGCCACCGTGTTGCCCGTGTTGCCCGTGGTGTGCGCGCCGACGGTGATCGCCCGCGGCGTGGTGCCGGGGCTCGAGATCGAGTTCAAACCTGGGCCGGCGTTGCCCGCGGCGACGACGACGATGACGCCCTGGTCGATGGCCCGTTCCAAGGCTTGCACCAGGACGTCGTCTTCGGGACGCGGCGCGTAGGCCGAACCGAGGCTCAGATTGATGACGTCCATGCCGTCGGCCACCGCGTCGTCGATCGCCTTCAGGATGCCGGCCGAGTTGCCCGAAGCATCGTCGCCGATCACCTTATAGTTGCCGATGAAGGCGCGGGGGGCGACGCCGGAGATGACGCCTTCGGGCGCCTCATGACGAATACCGGCGGAGATCATGGCGGTGCCCGTGCCGTGGCCGTAGTTGTCATTGGCATCGACGCCGAAGCCCTTGCCGTTGAAGCGCTCATAGCTGCGGGCCACGATCACCTTGCCGGTCGTGAAGCGGCGATTCTTGGCGTTGTCGACCCGGGGATAGCCGGCGGGCGCTTCGAGGCCATCGTTGGCGAGGCCGGGGTGGGTGGCGTCGACGCCGGGGTCGATGATGCCGATCTTGATGCCGGCGCCGGCACGGTCGCGGCCGCCCACTTGGTCCCAAGCCTGGGCGATCGCCTGCGTGGTTTCGATGACGTCGGCCGCGGGCTGGTAGGTGACGACCGGGTAGACGCGCTTCACAGTGGGGTGGGTGGAGACGGCGTAGAGGTCGGCGTCCTCGATCTCCGTGATCAAGGCATTGACGGTGGCGTGCGTGCGTTCGATCACCTTGGCGCCGCGGCGGGTGAGGCTCACTTCGGCATCGGCCGTCGCAGCCGCACGATTTTTGCCAATCGGCATCAACTCAACGATATACTGGCCAGCTTGGAGCGAAGTGCAGAAACTAAGGGAAACGACCAGGAATCGGGTAAGCATCTGACCCAATTCTCAGGTAAAACTCCTAGAACTCGAAGCGTCTCAGTTCCTTATACCTGGCTACACCAGGGGGGAAGTACGGGGCAATGAAGCCATGACGCTGCATTTTATCGATTACGCAATCCTGATTCTCTACTTTGCTTTCGTTCTGGGCATCGGCTGGTACCTGCGCGGCAGTATCTCCACCTCGTCGGACTTCTTAACCGCCGGCCGCAACGTGCCCACCTGGATTGCGAGTTTAGCCTTTCTCGCCGCGAACTTAGGCGCGCAGGAAGTGATCGGCATGTGCGCGTCAGGCGCCAAGTACGGCATCATGACGGCGCATTTCTACTGGGTCGGCGCCGTCCCCGCCATGCTCTTTGTCGGCGTCTTCATGATGCCTTTCTACTATGGCAGCCGGGCGCGCAGTGTACCCGAGTACCTGAAACTCCGTTTTGACGAAAAGACGCGCGGCTTGAACGCTATCACCTTCGCGGTGATGACGGTATTCTCGTCCGGCATATCGATGTACGCCCTCGCCCTGCTGCTGAAGCTGATTCTCGGCTGGGATTTCACGACGAGCGTCCTGCTTTCGGCCTTGATTGTACTGGCCTATACCTTCCTCGGGGGCCTGAAAAGCGCCATCTACAATGAGGTGCTGCAATTCTTCCTGATCGTACTGGGCTTTGCTCCGCTTGCCTTTTTGGCCGTCAGCAAGGCCGGCGGCTGGCAGGGCATCGCTGCGAAGACTCCCCAAGCCCTTACCCATGCGTGGAGCAACCTGGGCGATGCGTCGCAGAACCCGATGGGGGTGGAGGTCTTCAGTATGATGATGGGCCTGGCCTTCGTGCTCAGCTTTGGCTACTGGTGTACCGATTTCCTGGTGGTACAGCGCGCCATGGCCGCCGAGAACATGTCATCGGCCCGGCGGGTGCCGGTGATTGCGGCGTTCCCGAAGATGATCATGCCGTTTATTGTGATCCTGCCGGGCATCGCCGCCGTCGCGCTGATGAACTCCACCTCCGGCTACACGCTGCCCCGCAAGGGCGACGGGTTTGACTATGATCAGGTGATGACCACCCTGATGGCGCAGTTCTATCCCTCCGGCATGTTGGGCGTAGGGCTGACAGCGCTGATGGCGAGCTTCATGTCCGGCATGGCGGGCAATGTGACGGCCTTCAATACGGTGTTCACCTACGACATCTACCAGGGCTACATCCGGCGCGACGCCTCCGACGCGCACTACCTCGCTGTGGGCCGGTGGACTACGGTGGTGGGCATTGGGCTCTCCATCGTCACCGCTTACCTCGCGCAGAGCTTCAACAACATCATGGACTTTCTGCAACTCGTGTTCGGCTTCGTGAACGCGCCACTCTTTGCGACGTTCCTACTGGGGATGTTCTGGAAGCGGGCCACCGGGCACGGCGCGTTTTGGGGACTGTTGAGTGGGACCGCCGCAGCTGCCGCCACGCATGGCCTGACTTTGGCCGAAGGTAAGGGCGCGTGGCTGGGCCAAAGCTTCGCTACGTTCCCTTCGACGATGGCGCAGAACTTCTGGATTGCGATCTTTGCCTGGACGACGTGTTTCCTGGTGACCATCGCCATCAGCCTCGCCACCGCGCCCAAGGCGGATAGCGAATTGCGCGGCTTGGTGTACGGCCTGACGGAGCAGCCGTCGGAAAAGGGCGTCGTCTGGTATAGGCGTCCAGGCGCACTGGCCTTGGTCGTGATTGCGATTTGTTTTACGCTCAACCTGCTCTTCTGGTAACTTGGAAGAGGCCGAGGGGAGCCCCGTGTATGGGGCTGAGAGGCTGAAAGCAGCGACCCTTCGAACCTGATCCGGGTCATGCCGGCGAAGGGAGTGGCTCCCTGCCCTGTGACATCCGGATCTCCATCTGAATGGGAGATCGCCTTACATGTCCACATCCGTACTAGCGCCGCAGGAAGTCACCACCGGCGGATTGCCCGCCTCCACCAAGGTTCACCAGGGTCCTCTGAACGTAGCTTTGCGCCGCATTGCTTTGACCGGTGAGCCCGATATCACCCTTTACGACACCTCCGGCCCCTACACGGACCCCGCGGTGGACATCGACCTCGCCCGAGGTCTGGCCCCCTTGCGCAAGCAGTGGATCGCTGGTCGCAAGCCGGTAAACGGCGCCGTCACCCAGATGGCCTACGCCCGCGCCGGCATCATCACGGCGGAAATGGAATACGTCGCCCTGCGCGAGAATCTGGGAGACCCCAACGGCAAGATCACCGCCGAGTATGTGCGCGAAGAGATCGCCCGCGGCCGCGCCATCCTGCCCGCTAACATCAACCATCCGGAAACCGAGCCCATGATCATTGGGCGCAACTTCCTGGTGAAGATCAACGCTAACATCGGCAACTCCGCCGTCAGTTCCTCGGTGGCCGAAGAAGTGGATAAGCTCGTGTGGGCCATCCGCTGGGGCGCCGACACCGTGATGGACCTCTCCACCGGCGACAACATCCACGAGACGCGCGAATGGATCATGCGTAACTCGCCCGTGCCCATCGGCACCGTTCCCATCTACCAGGCGCTGGAGAAGTGCAACGGCCGGGCGGAGGACCTTACCTGGGAGCTCTATCGTGACACGTTGATTGAGCAATGCGAACAGGGCGTCGACTATTTCACCATCCACGCCGGCGTGCGCCTTGCCTACATTCCGCTCACCGTGAACCGGATCACCGGCATCGTCTCGCGCGGCGGATCGATTCTGGCCAAATGGTGCCTAGCGCATCACAAGGAGAACTTCCTCTACGAGCGCTACGACGAGATCCTGGAAATCTGCCGCGCTTACGACGTCAGCATCTCGTTGGGTGACGGCTTACGCCCCGGTTCGATCGCGGACGCCAACGACGCCGCGCAGTTTGCTGAGCTTGAGACCTTGGGCGAACTCACCACCCGGGCTTGGGCACGCGACGTCCAGGTGATGGTGGAAGGCCCCGGCCACGTGCCCATGCACAAGATCAAAGAGAACATGGATAAGCAACTCGAGATCTGCAAGGAAGCGCCCTTCTACACACTGGGCCCGCTCGCCACCGACATTGCCCCGGGCTATGACCACATTACGAGCGCCATTGGCGCGGCCATGATCGGCTGGTTCGGCACGGCCATGCTTTGCTACGTGACGCCCAAGGAACACCTGGGTCTGCCGGATCGCGAAGACGTGAAGCAGGGCGTAATCGCCTACAAGATCGCCGCCCATTCGGCCGACTTGGCCAAGGGTCACCCGGCCGCCCAGAAGCGCGACGATGCCCTCAGCCGCGCTCGCTTTGACTTCCGCTGGCGCGACCAGTTCCACCTCTCGCTCGACCCCGACACGGCCTTGAAGTACCACGACGAGACCCTGCCGGCCGAAGGCGCCAAGGTGGCCCACTTCTGCTCGATGTGCGGCCCGAAGTTCTGCTCGATGAAGCTGACCCAGGAAGTCCGCGAAATGGCTGCGGCTGGGATGCTGGCCAAATCCGACGAGTTCCGCGAGGCGGGGTCGCAGGTGTATGTGCCGCTGGAGGCGTTGGCGGGTAAGTCGTAGCCAAGAGCGTCAGTTGCCGGCGGTAACCGCCTTGGCCAGATGTGTAATAACATTTGGTGATGAGTTAGTTTAATGTCGCGCATCCTGCTGACATGGTTAGCGGCAGCCGCGTCCGTGCTTGGTGGGCTATATACGATCTGGCCAACAAATTCATTGACAGGTGTTCAGGGGGCACTACTTGCGGCCATTAGCATTATCTTCCTTTTGGCCGCGTCAACGGACATCTATGATCATTGGCAACGCCTACCAAAACGATGTGCTACAGACGCTGAGATCAACGACTATATGTTTCGATGGATTTCAAAAGCTGGAAGAGCTGTGGTCTTCACAAGGGATCACACCTGGGCCTTGAGGGATGGACGAATCAAAGAACTCCTGCTGGCCAAGGCGAAAAGCCACGAGCTCACAATGTGCTTGCCGAAGCATACAGATCTCACTAGAGAACTCAAAACCGCTGGTGCCGAGATACTGGTGTATGAGCGCCTCAAGTACACGCCAAAAGCTCGTTTCACGATAATAAAAGATGGGCGTGGGGCGGAGGCTCAGGTGGCCATTGGAAAAAGAGAATGGGGCTTGTCAATAGGTTTGTGTAAACGACGTTCCGGTTAAGTGGCC
>JBBQQS010000261.1:0-7342 GCA_038215525.1 Bryobacterales bacterium | reverse complement strand
GTGTCCGGCGGTGGGAATGATTTCGACGTGTTCGAGCCCGGCTATCTGGAGCGCGTCGGCCACGAACTGGGCGCAGCGGACCACGTCGGGCTGATGCTCGGGCAGGGTAGAGACGCTGGGGATGCGGATGAAATCTTTCAGCTCGTTCAGGAGGCGTGCGCGGTGCTGATTAACGAATTCATTCGTGGCCTGGGACATAGTTTCTAGTGTAGCGGCACCATCGCTATACTTTTTGTCATGGTTTCCCGATTTCTACTATTCGCGGCCCTGCCGTTGGCGGCGCAGATGCCGGCGGTTCCCGGCGTGCCGGTGGAGCGGTTCGCATTGCGGGCTTTGGAGGTGTTACCCGGAACCGGCGCGTTGGCCGAGCCGGGGCAGGAATACACCGTGCATTACACGGGCTGGCTGCGCGACGGGACCAAGTTCGACTCGTCGGTGGATCGCCAGGAGTCCTTCAAATTCGTGCAAGGGCGACGGCTGGTGATTGCGGGCTGGGAGGCGGGCTTTGAGGGGATGCGGGTGGGGGGCAAACGGCGTCTGTTAGTGCCTTATGCGATGGCGTATGGGGAGAAGGGCCGCGGGAAGATTCCGGCGAAGGCCGAGTTGATTTTCGATGTTGAGCTATTGGGAGTGCGCAATGTAGCGGAGGTGTTAGCGGCGGCCGATCTATTGGCGGCGCTGGGCGAGACCGAGCGGAAGGTGCTGGCGCTGGCCGATGCGATTCCGTTCGAGAAATATTCTTGGCGACCGCTGCCGGACATGCGTTCCGTCAGCGAGATGTTTATCCACCTCGCTAATGGAAATGGGTTGATGCTGGGCCTATCGACTGGGGCGCTGACGGGCGCGGCGCTCGAAAAGCAGATTGGCGCGAATGTGGCTTTGGAGAAGGGGCCTTTGGGTAAGGCGGCGATTCGGGCGCGGCTGGTGGCGAGTTTCGCGGCGGTGCGCCAAGAGTTGGAAGCGGCTAGGGCGGGAACCTTGGCGCAAGAGCGGATGTTTTTTGCGACGCCGAGCACGGCGCGCGGGGTGCTGACGATGCTGGAGACGCACGCGGCGGAGCACTTGGGACAGGCGATCATTTACGCGCGACTGTGCGGAGTGCGGCCGCCCTGGTCAGGGGCTTTATAAATGGGCATTGACCTGATGTTACGCGGCCGTCCGCGCGCCGGCTGGATCCGTTGTGGGCGGGTGGACTTGTCGACGGTGGCGGCTTGGCTGCGGGGGGAATGCGCGGCGGAGCTGGAGAGCTTGGATGAGGACCGCACGAAGGATGGCCAGCCTCGGTTGTTGGCGTGGCTGCATCCGGCGGCCGAGAGCGTGGAAATTCTGGCGCTGGCGAACGGCGAAATCAAGGTGTCGGCGCGCACGACGCCGACGGGCCCGGGCTATCACTTCTATGTGGCTCGACTCTTCCAGAAGCTGGCTGAAGAGCAGCGCCTCGATTGGATGCCGCCAGCGGAGCGGGAGGATTCCGGGGCGAGCTACGACGATACCGGCTTCTTTTTTGGGGCGGATGCGGGCGAAGTTTATCTGCATATGGACCGTTGGCTGACGACGATCGCGCAGTTGATTCTGGAGCGGGCGGAGGAGGGCGACCGGGCGTTTTCGCTGGGCATGCCATTGCAGACGGGCTTTGCGCAGTTGGACTTTGCGAATACACCGTTGGGTCCGCGGTCGCGGGAGTGGGTGGCGCGGGTGGCGGCGGATGGCTTGGAAGGAGAGGTGCGGGTGGCGGCGGACTTTTTCCCGTGGCCGCGGGAGGGGCAGGATCGGGACTATTGGTTGCGGAGAGCGATGGTGCAATTGTGGGCGCATGCGGTGTGGCGTCCGGCGCGGGATGAGGCGGAGCAGCGAATGTGGGAGCGCATTAATGCGGGCTTGGAGAAGGCTTGGGCGATGGATCCGGGGGGCGAGGATTGGCCTTGGCGGGAGTGGCGGGAGTTGCGGGAGTTGGGGGGAATTCAGAGTGACTTGGATGCGGAAATCGAGCGGCGGGCAAGTGCGGTGGCGGAGGATCGGCCACGGATGGGTTTCCGGCGGCATGAGGTGGTGCATCGGCTGATGGGGGGCTGGTCGATTTGTCTGCCGGGGTCGATGGCGGTGCAGACGGAAGGGAGGACATGGCAGGCGGTGGGCACGGAGCGGGCGGTGATGCTGGCATTGTTTGAGCGCGCGGGGGCGGGCAGTGCGGCGGAGGGTGCGGTCCACTGGACTTATGTAGAGGAGTCGCCGGGGCATTCGGCGCGGGCGTTGCTGGAAGAGCCGGCCGGGGAAATCGAGCTGTATCAGCTGCATGGACTGGTGGAGGCGGGAAGTCAAGGAGCGACGGTGACGATCGTTTTTGCGGGGGTTGGGGACTTGGATTGGGCGCTGGGGGTGTGGCGGTCAGTGAGGTGCCTGCCGGCACGGAAGTCGACGGTCTAAGGTCGGGCGAAATCGCGTTTTTTCTTCAGCGCTGTTAGCAAAGAATGGGGTTAATTATTAAGGTTTATATATCAATCGTTTGCGATCATGTTCCGAACGTTGCATCTGTTGCTTCGAAAAATAGTTTGAAATAAACGAGAATTTTCCGGCCGGAATTCCACTTAATAGCGGACACAGTTAAGCGCCGACATCAACCGGACCCTCCGCGACTTCGCAAGTCAAATGCCGACAGGTTTACCACGTCTACCAGCGTGGATCGTATCGGCAGAACGTCTTCCGGCAACCCGCTCATCTGCTGATCTACCTCAACCGGCTCGATCGGCTGGCGCGCCGTTGTAGATCCCCAAATAGGAGTTGTCATTCAGCTGAGCCGCCCGGTCATCGGCGTTAAAGTAGTCCACGCCGAAACTGATAGTCGGGAATGCTGTGGACTTCCCGCTCCCAGGTGGACCCGCACTTAGTGCCAGGATGAGAATGATCGATGGCGATCCTGAGCATGTACTTGGTCCAGCGAAAGCCCCGCCACTTCAGCTTCTCGAGTCAATTTCGCTGCAAGCTCCGGTGGTACGTCTACGGTCACCATCATGGCCAAGTCTCCTTCGTTCTAATTTTACCAGTCGGGTACTCCTACTTGCATTCCGACAGCGCTTCTAGTAGGTGACGCATGATCACCTGCGTTCCGACGATGGATTCGTAATCGACCGCCTCCACCGCGCGCTCGATTCGCCGGGCAGCAGCCCGCGTCGCCTCCGTGCCGAACCAGTCGAGCATCATGGCCGCTGACAGGATCATGGCCACAGGATTCGCCAGACCTTGTCCCGCGATGTCCGGGGCGGTGCCGTGCGAGGGTTGGAAGACGGCCCATTTGTCACCGATGTCAGCTGAGGGGGCGTAGCCCATGCCGCCGATGAGGCCGGCGGCGAGGTCGCTAAGGATGTCGCCGAACATGTTCTCAGTGACGATCACGTCGTAGCCCTGGGGCCGCGTGATCAGGTAGAGCGCCATCGCGTCCACGTAGACGCATTCGGTGGCGACGTCGGGATAGTCGGCGGCGATCTCCAGGAAGATTTTGCGGAAGTAGGCCATCGAGGGCAGGACATTGGCCTTGTCGACGAGCGTCACCTTCTTGCGCCGCAAGCGGGCGTGCTCGAAGGCGCGCCGGAAGAGCCTTTCGCTGCGCACCCGCGAAACATGCATGATGTCTTCGACAAAGGGCGCATCGGCCGGGTGCTCCTTGCCGCGCGAGAAGAAGAGGCCCTCGGTGTTCTCGCGGATCAGGAGGAAGTCGATTTGGCCGGCCGAGTAGCCCTTCAAAGGCGACAGGGACTCGTGGATCAGCCGGATGGGGCGCAGGCCCAGGTAGAGGTCGAGCTTCTCGCGGATGTCAATCTGCGGCGTCATTTCGGTGCCGTTGGGCCAGCGGACGTGTGGCAGGCCCATGGCGCCCAGCAGGATGGCATCGTAAGTTTGGGCGCGTTCGAGCGTCGCTGGGGGCAGGGGATCGCCGTTGGCCAGGTACTCGTTGGCGCCGACGCTCAGTTCGGCGAACTCGAGCGTGAAGCCCTCGGCCACCGCTTCGAGCACCCGGCAGGACTCGGCCATCACTTCCACTCCAATGCCATCGCCGGGCATTACGGCTACGCGGTAGTTCATTCGTCCCCGAGTGTAACAAAACAGCGTTACCCTAACGGATGATGCGCATTTTCTTGTTGAGTTTCCTGGTATGTCCGTTGTTCGCCCAGATGGCTGTGAAGCCGATGCCGGAGCCGAAGGCCGAGGTCCGCGATGCCGAGATCACGGTGAAGGGCAAGTTACTGAAGTATAAGTCGACCACCGGGATGATGCCCTTGAAGAACGAAGCGGGCGAGACGGAGGCGCAGTTGTTTTATGTGGCCTACACGGTGGACGGGCCGAACCGGCCGCTGACCGTGTGTTTCAATGGCGGACCCGGGGCGGGCTCGTTGTGGCTGCATCTGGGGGCGATCGGGCCGCAGCGGGCGATGATGAATGACGATGGGTCCTTGCCGCCGGCACCCTACCGGATGTCGCCTAATGAGTCGACTTGGCTCGATCAGAGCGACCTGGTCTTTGTCGATCCCGTGGGTACGGGTTTTTCCCGGGCTAAGTCTGCGGATGTGGCGCGGAAGTACTTTGGCGTGCGCGGTGACATTGAATCCATCGGGACGTTCATTCGGCAGTATCTGAATCAGACCAAACGCTGGCAATCGCCGTTATATATTGCGGGCGAGAGCTACGGCACTATGCGCGCCGCCGGACTTTCGCAATGGTTAGTGGACCATGGCATCGCTTTGAACGGCGTGATGCTGATTTCGACGATTATGAATTTCCAGACCGTGCGCTTCCAAAGGGGTAATGACGTACCTTACGCACTGCACTTACCCACTTACACGGCCATCGCCTGGTACCACAAGAAGTTACCGACCGACTTACAAAAAGACTTACGCAAAGCCGTAGACGAAAGCCGGAAATTCGCTTCTGGCGACTATCAATCTTTGCTCTTCAAGGGCGACGCGCTTACTCCCGAAGAGCGCAAACGCGGCCTCGATCAGTTAGTACGCCTGACGGGTTTATCGCGAGATTTTCTGGATCGCAGTGACTTACGCGTCGAAATTCAGCGCTTCACCAAGGAGTTACTCCGGGACAAGGGGCTTACCGTCGGCCGGCTCGATGGCCGGCTGACTGGACAGGAAGGTTCAGCGACCTCCGAGACGCCAAGCTTTGACCCTTCAATGAGTGCGATCCGGCCCCCTTACACTGCGGTCATGAATCAATATGCCCGCGAGCAACTGGGCTGGGAAGAAGAGAAAGAGTACTTGGCCTTGGGCGGCGGCATCACCGCGCCGTGGGACTGGGGCATTACGCAGAACGGCGGGCAAGGCTACGCCGATACGAGTGAGAACTTACGCGCGGCGCTCGAACGGAATCCGCACATGAAGATCTTTATTGCCATCGGCTACTATGACCTGGCGACGCCCTTCCACGCGGCGGAATACACCGTCTCCCATATGGGCTTGCCGGCGAACCTACGTAAGAATCTGGTGTGGAAAGATTACGAAGCCGGCCACATGATGTATATTCACGCGACGTCTCTGAAGAAGCTGAAGACCGACGTCGATCAGTTCTACCAGGAGACGCACAAGTAGGCCTTCCTGCCAATGGCTGGGTAGAGGTGGGAGGTTACTTGGCCTGAAATTACTGAATCTTCTTGACCAGCAACACTTCGTTGCCGCTTTGGTTGTAGACCAGGTCGTCCACCATGCAGCGCGACATGAAGATGCCGAAGCCGCCGGGGCGCATGCCCTGGGCTTCGCGGATCTCGGCGTGTTCAAGGTTGTTGCCGTCGGGTGGGTTGCCGATGGCGGCGTGCTTCAGGTTGTCGGGACGAAAGCCTGGGCCGGGGTCACGAATCCACACCATCACTGCGTCGTGGGTCTTGATGCAGGTAAGGTGGACGAAGAGGTCCGGATTGTTCCTGCCACCGTGCTCGATTGCGTTCATGAGGATCTCGCGCACCGCGGTACACATTTCGTCGTGCTTTTTGGCGTCGAGCTGGGTATCGCGGGGCTCGAGCATGTCAAGGACGGCATCGACGTTCTCTAGCTGGCAAGGTACCCGCAAACTCACCCAGTTGGGCGCGGACGACAAAGTCTCGATTGTATGGACAGCCATGGTCACCATAGGTCAACAAGCCTCGCTCCATTGGACGCAACAGAACGGGGCTCCGGTTGCAAATTCCGTCGGCAACAACGTTATTGACCCCCTTATCGGCAGATTTCTCAAATTCCTGCGTGCCTTTCATCATACTGGAAGTTTCTTCATCTCTTAGACGCACGGTCGGTTAGGCTGGAGTAAAGAGTCATGCACTGGATTACTGACCCCAACGCCTGGATCGCTCTGTTGACGCTCACTTTGCTTGAGATCGTCCTAGGCATCGACAACATCGTCTTCATCACGATTTTGGCGGGCAAACTACCTCCGCGCGACCAACACCGGGCGCGTCGCCTGGGCTTGGCAGGAGCGATGATCACGCGGATTCTGTTGCTGCTGTCGATCAACTGGATCATGGGGCTGACGCAGCCTTGGATCACGATCGCCGGCAATGGGCTCAGCGGACGCGACCTGATCCTTATCGTGGGCGGTATGTTCCTCATTTGGAAGGCGACGCGCGAAATTCACGAGAAAGTGGAAGGCGAAGAGGATCATGAGGTAAGGTCGGCTAAAGTGAGCTTTTCCGGGGTGATCGTGCAGATCATGCTGCTCGATATTGTCTTTTCGCTGGACTCGGTGATCACGGCGGTCGGCATGGCCGACGATGTCGGGGTAATGATCGCGGCGGTGGTGATTTCGGTGGGCATCATGATGTTCGCCGCCGGCAAGATCGGCGACTTCGTGCAGCGCCATCCGACGGTGAAGATGCTGGCGCTGGCCTTCCTGATTCTGATTGGCGTGAACCTAATGGCCGAAGGCTGGCATTTCCATATCCCGAAAGGCTATGTATACTTTGCGATGGCGTTCTCGGTGTTTGTGGAAATGCTGAATTTGCGGGTGACGAAGAAGAAGAAACGATGAAGACGTGGCTGGCGTGGCTGTGGGTGCTTCCGCTGTGGGGTACCGAGGCCACTGACTTTTTTGAGAATCAGGTGCGGCCGTTGCTGGCGGCGCGCTGTTACTCTTGCCACGCACAGACGGCTACGTCGGGCTTGCGGCTCGATAGCCGGGAGGGGCTGCTGAAGGGCGGGTCACGCGGCGCGGCCGTGGCTGCGGGCGATACGACGAGCTTACTGTTGCGAGCGGTGCGGGGCGAAGCGGGTTTAAAGCGGATGCCTCCGGGAGCAGCCTTGGCGGCCACCGAGGTGGCGGTGCTGGAACGCTGGGTTGGCGAGGGGGCGGTGTTTCC
>JBBQQS010000260.1:0-7377 GCA_038215525.1 Bryobacterales bacterium | reverse complement strand
ATCAAGATGCCCGAGTTCGGTGGCGGTCGACGTAAGAGCGTGCTGTATTTCACGCAGGAGTTAGCCACTCTCTTGAGCGCCGGGGTGCCGCTCGATCGGGCGCTCTCGATTTCGAACGAACTCACCGAGCAGAAGTCCTTTCAAGCCGTCGGCGCCGAAGTGCTGCGGGCCATCAAAGGCGGCAAAACCATGGCTGACGCGTTGGCGGCCCACCCGGCTTACTTTAGCGAAATCTACGTCAACATGGTGCGGGCCGGCGAAGCCTCGGGCCAGTTACAGACGATGTTTGACCGTTTGGCCGAGTTTGAGAAGACCCGTGACGAGCTACGCGGCTATGTGGTTTCCGCCCTAGTGTATCCTGCGCTCCTGGCCACCGTCGGCTTCTGTTCGGTGATTGTGCTGCTCTATTTTGTGGTGCCGCGTTTTGCACAAGTTTTTCAAGAGTCGCGCATTGCCATGCCGCTGCCCACGCAGATCATGCTGCAGGTGAGTCTCTTCGTCCGGACTTACGGCTTATTTCTGTTGATTGTGGGCGTCGGCTTTACGGCGTCTTTCCTTTATTACATCCGGACGCCCGAAGGTCGCTTGTGGTGGGATACTTCCCGGCTGAAGCTGCCGGTGTTGGGCGATGCGCTCCGGAAGATGGAAACCGCCCGGTTTGCGCGGGCGATGGCGACCCTAGTGGGCAATAGCGTGCCGCTGGTGCAGTCGATTCAAATTGCGGGGGCCATCATGACCAATAAAGTGATGGCGAATGCCTTGGGTCCAGTGATGCAAGGCGTAAAGCGCGGCGAAGGGATCGCCACGCCGCTCAAACGCTCGGGAGTGTTTCCCTTGTTGGCGGGCCACTTACTCACCGTGGGCGAAGAGACGGGCCGGCTGGATGTGATGTTCCAGCGCATGGCCGAAATTTACGAGACCGAAACCAAGTCGGCGATCAAGCGATTTACTTCGCTGTTTGAGCCGCTGGTGATTTTGGTGATGGGATTGGTGATTGGCGTGCTGATCATTAGCATGTTGATGGCAATTACGAGTATCAATGAGGTGGCGATATGAGCAGACGAGCCGGCAATAGCGGTGTGACGTTGATCGAAATGCTGGTGGTGGTTACCATTATCAGCGTGTTTTTGTTAGTGGTAGGTCCGAGGTTACTAGGCCAGGGTGACAAAGCGCGCCAGACGGCGGCGCGTCAGCAGATCCAGAGCTTTGAACAGATGCTGGCGGCTTACAAACTCGACACGGGTACGTTTCCCTCGAACGAAACCGGGCTCAAGGCCCTGCGCGATAAGCCGGCCAACGTGAATAACTGGAGCGGACCTTATAGTGCGAAAGAGATTCCTGTCGATCCGTGGGGCAACGGCTATCTCTATAAGTTTCCCGGTGAGCATGGTGACGAGCCGGACATCATCTGCCTGGGCGCCGACGGTCAGCCGGGCGGCGAGACCATTAACGCGGACATTGTGAGCTGGAAGTGACCTGGGCCAGATCAGCACAATCGGGAGTTACTCTCCTCGAGATGCTGGTGGTCGTGGGGGTTGTGGCGATTATGATGGGCGTGAGTTACCCGTCGATTTCCGCCAGTGTGGACTCGGTCCGCCTAGCCACCGCGGCTGACTCTACCGCGGCCTTCCTCAACTCCGCCCTGAACCGCGCCGAGCAGCGCCATCAGGTGCTCGAACTGACGATCGCCAAGAAACAAAACCAGATCGCGCTTCGCTCCGCTGACCCGACCTTTCTGCGTAAGCTCGAGTTTCCCAAAGGTATCCGGATCGGCGAAGTGTTGCCCACCATTTTTGCCGGCGAAGAAGAGGCGCGAGTTTTCTACCTGATCCCCGGCGGGGCGGCGCCGCGCGTGGGCGTGCAGCTAGTGAACAACCGTGGCGCCAAGCGCACCGTGCGCGTGGACCCTATCACCGGCGCGCCGGAGGTCTTACGCGAATGAGGCGCGGATTTACTTTACTCGAAGTGTTAGTGGCCACCACGATTATGGCCATCGCCGTTACCGCCTTGGTGAGTAACTTAACCGGATCTCTGCGGAACCTGGACCGGCTGACGCAAAAGGACCGCGCCGCCACCCTGGCCAAGCGCAAGATGGAAGAGTTTCTTCTGAATCCCGGCTTACCGCACTCCCAGCGCCTCGCGGGCCGCTGGGATCCGCCGCATGCCAACGACCAACAAGGTTGGCAATTGCGAGTAACCTCCTTCGACGTTCCGCCCACCGCCGGACCCGGCATCCCCGTGCTGGAGCGTCTGGAACTCGAAGCCTGGTGGATGGATGGCGCCGCCCGCCGCGCCTTTACCCTGGTGGCCTACCGGCCGGGCGTCCTTACCGAAGCCGACCTCATCGCCCCCGGAGTGGTGCGCGAATGAGACGCGAAAAAGGCTTTACGTTACTCGAGGTGCTGATGTCCGTCACCTTAGTCAGCCTGATGTCGGTGGGGATTGTCTATGCGATGCGGGCGGGCTTCACCACGATGAGTAAGACCAACGCGCGGGTAGCGGAAGAGCGCAAGATGTTGGGTGCGCACCGAGTGCTCGAACAAATGCTCGCAAACCTCATGCCGGCCATGGCGGATTGCCACGGCGGCAATCCGCAGAACATCCTGGCACGGCACTTCTTTTTTCAGGCCGAGCCCGAGACGCTGCGCTTCGTCAGCACTTACTCGCTCGAAGAAGCCGGACGCGGATTGCCGAGGATCATCGAAATGCAGGTAATTCCGGGTGACCGTGGCGAAGGCGTGCGCCTGATCGTGAATGAGCATGTTTATGCCGGGCCGCTGAGCGCTGGACAATTCTGCCTGGGTCCGAAGCCCGACCCGCGCACCGGCGGCTCGCGCAATGGTTACGTGCCGGTGGAGGCTTCGCGCCGCTCGTTCGTGCTTGCTGATCGATTGGCCAGTTGCCGGTTTCTGTACCGGCGGGCGCTGCCGCAGCCGCCGTTCGAAGAGTGGCTCGACGAATGGGTGCCGAGTCCCTCGCCCTTGCCCAGCGCCATTCGCGTCGAGATGCAACCGCTAGCCGGCGAAAGCGGCCGGCTGCGCCACTCGCCCGTCACCGTGCCGCTGCACTTCCGGCGCGACTTTGGGGAGCGCTATGAGGACAAATAATCGGCGCGGGGCTGCCCTGATCTCTGTCCTGTGGCTGACGGCCGTCCTGGTGGCGATCGCCTTCAGCGTGTCGACCACGGTGCGCGGCGAGATTGACCGCGCCACCACATTGAGCGAAGGCATTCGCTGCCAGTTTCTCGCCCGCGCCGCGCTGGAGCGCTTTTTCCTCGACTATCAACGCAACGGCAAGCGCTGGTTCACCGCCGGGCCGGTGTATCGCTACTCGTTTCCGGAAGGCGAGTCTGTCGTGGAGTTAGTGCCGGAGACGAGTAAGTTGAATTTAAATTCGCTCCCCGCCGAGGACTTGGCGAAGCTGCTGTTGGCACTGGGGCAACGACTCGACCAAGCCGAAATCCTCACCGCCGCGATTGTCGACTGGCGCAGTCCGCCGAATCCGGGGCAGGTGAGCCCGTTTGACGCCGGATATCTCGAGCGGGGTCCGACTTTTCTGCCTCGCCATGCGTCATTTCAAGATGGAGAGGAACTTCTGCTCGTGCACGGCATTTCGCGTGAACTCTATTTCGGCACTCTGCGGCGCAACGCGGTGGGTGAACTGGTGCCTCAGGGCGGCCTGAAGGATTGCCTTTCGGTCTACGGCACGAACGCCCAGGTGGACGTGCAGTCGGCGAACCCGGCGGTGATGTTGGCGCTGGGCGTTTCCGAAGACGGCGTGCGGCGGATTATGGAGATGAGACGCGTGACGCCGCGGTTTGAGCCGATGGAATGGTCGCTGTTGCGCGAGAGCTTGGGCCCGGCAGCAGGACGATTGGGCTTAGGTGGCAAGAGCATGTTCACCCTGCGCGCGACGGCCCGGCTCCGGCAAGGTGCCACGCTATCGGACACACGGCGCAGCGTTGCCGCTTTGATTAAGTTCGACCCTAAGCCGATGGTGGCCTATCATCTGCTGCGCTGGGAAGACAACGTGTTGGCGGACCCGATCTGGTGAAGCAGGACTTACTCCCCCCGTTTAACTTCGGGCTCCGCTGGTTTAATTTTGGCAACGGCGTAGGCCTCGAAATCGAAGCCACCCGCCTGCGCGTGTCGATCGTACGCGTGCGGCCGGCGGGTGCCGAGCCGGTGGCCGCGCATCAGATCGAAAACTACCTGGAGCGTCCGGCCGCCGAATGGGGCGCGGAGTATGCGAAGTTCCTGAAGCAGAACGGTGTCAGCCATACGGCGGCTTATGTGGTGATGCCGCGCCAGGAGTCGATTGTCCGAGCGCTGCACTTGCAAGGCGTGCTCGACCGCGATTTGGCCTCGGCGGTCAGTTATCAACTCGATGGCCTGCACCCGTATGACGACGAGGAAGCCGCCTTTGGCTATGCGCGCCTGGGCGAGTCGCCGTGGGTGCTGACGGCGATCGCCAAGCGCGAGACGGTGGCCTTCTACACGACATTGTTTGCCGAAGCCGGCGTCGCCGTGGCCAACATCTCGCCATCGGCGCCGCTGATTTGGGCGGGACTGCGTGCAGTCAACGATCCACCCACGGGCGGCTTTTTGCTGTGGGCGGAGCGGGAAGCGGCGGATGGCCCGGCGGTGGAGGTATACGGCGAAAGCGAGAGCCGCCCCTGTTATTCGGTGGCTTTCGACCAGACGCGCCTCGAAGACGCGGCCCGCTTGCGCTCGCTGGCCACCTCCGAATTGCGGCTCGATGCCGCCACTGAACCGCAACCGTTGCCGGACCTTGCCCTTACCGCCGCCATCCTCTCCGCCGTGCCGCGCCAGGCGTTGAAGCTCAACCTGCTGCCGGAATCGGAGCGCACCTCATCGTCGCGCCTGTGGCTGGTGCCCACCGTTTTCCTAGTCGCGGTGCTGGCCCTGCTCACCACTGTCTATCTGATGCAGCAGAATTATCAGAACCAAAAGCTGCTTGAGCGGCTGCACAAGGAGATTGCCCGCGTCGAGCACTTCCAGGCGGACTCGGCCAAGCTCGATGCCGACGTCGTCGCCTCGCGTGCCCGCATCGCCCTGCTGGACTCGATGCGCCAACGTACGCCCGAGGACCTCGACACTCTGCTTGAACTCACTCGCATGCTGGCGCCGCCCGGCTGGCTGATGTCGCTGGACCTGACCCGTCAAAACGTCGCCGTCGCCGGCGAGGCCCCGCAAGCCGATGCGCTGCTCCAAACGCTGGACGCTTCGCCGCGCCTCAAGGATTCGCAGCATTTAATGCCGGTGGTCCGTTCGCAAGGGCTTGACCAATTCCGGATCCGTTCGGTGCGGGAAACGCCCACCGTTGTGCCCGCGGTAGCTGAGGCGAAGGCCGAGGTGAAAAAGTGAACCTTAGCCAGCGCGATCGCCGCGCCGTGGCCATGCTCTCCGTCTTTTTGCTCCTCTCCGGCGTCATCTATTGGTGGCCGCAGGAAACGGAAAGCGTAAATGCGGCGCCGGTGACCGCCGACGAGATTGAGCTGGCCCAGAAGCGACTGCTGCGACTGCGGCAGATCGGGGCCACTTTGCCCGCCAAGCGTGAAATCGCGGCTAAGGTAGCCGACGAAGTGAAGGGCCGCGAGAAGGGGCTCATCCTCGGCGACACGGCGGCGCAGGCGCAGGCTCAGCTGTCGCAGGTGCTGCGCCGGGTGGGCCGCCTGCAAATGCCACCGCTGGAAGTGCGGACGGTGGATGTGGGCTTGGTGAGGCCCTTGGGCAGCGACTACGGCGAGGTGGCAGTGACGGTGGCCTTTGAAGGACAGATCGATCAGTTGGTGAACTTCTTGACGGACTTAACGCGACAACCCGAAACCCTGGCCACCAGCGATGTGCGCGTCGGCGCCGCCAACGAGAAGAAGAAGAGCCTGCGGGCGCAGTTGACCGTCTCCGGCGTTGTGGCTCGCGGTCTGGTGCCGGACCCCAAGAAGGCGGGCCGTCTATGAAGCGCCGCATCCTGTTTCTGAACCTGATGCTGCTCGGCTCTGCCGGCTGGTTGGCTTACGAAATCCGGCAGAATTGGCTGGCCGCCCAAGCGTTGGAGCGCCGGCTGCTGGCCGCCGCGCCGCCGAAGGTGACGCTGCGCGTGCCGCCGGCCGCGCCCGTGCCGGTGATCGCTCCCGCGGCTGGGTACGCTGACCTCGCAATGAAGACCTTGTTCGCCAAGGACCGTAATCCGAACGTGATCGTCGAGCCGCCGCCGCCGCCCCCCCCGCCGCCGCCCGTGCCGCCGTTCCCCTTTTCCTATGGCGTGCTTGACTTGGGCGATGGTCCGCAAATCGCGATGGCGCCCCGCGGCGGCCGGCAGAAGTTCTATCAAAAGGGCGACCAGGTGGGTGAGTTTAAGCTCGCCGCCATCCGGCCGGATAGCGTCGTGCTCGAATGGCAGGGCAAAACGTTTGAGAAGAAGTTATCCGATTTGGCGGACCGCAGCGGCGGCGCCGACGAGGCGGCGCGCACGCCTACGGCGCAGAGCAATCAGCCGCCCATTTACAACGCTCCGCCGCCCCCTCCGATCGTGGCCAAGGGTGAAGCGGCGCCCGGCGCGGTGGACATCGGCGGGGGGATCCGTAGTTGCAACGCCGGCGATCCTTCGCCGAACGGCACGGTGGTGGGCGGCATGCGCAAAGTGATCTCGTCGAGCCCCTTTGGTTCCACGTGCCGCTGGGAACCGGTCCGGTAGAAAGAAAAAACAGGAGAAAACCAAAATGTTTCATATGGGAATGTTGCTCATGATGACGGTGTCGGACTTGAGCCAGGCTTCGCCGGGGGCGAACGGGGCGAAGAAGGCCCCCCAGAAGGCGCCCGTCGTGGCCGCTAAGCGCGCTATTGCGCCACTCACGTTGCCGGCCAACGCCGTTTCGTCGGGCCCCAACCAATGGACGCACACCGATGCCGGGGGCAAAGAGTGGATCTACCGCCAGGGTCCGTTTGGCTTGACGCGCGCGCCCAAGCAGGCGGCGGCGCAAAACGCCTCGCGCTTGCACGAAGGCATCACTGTCATTGAGCAGGGCGATCAGGTGCAGTTCAGCCGCCAAGGCCCCTTCGGTCTGACGCAGTGGACCAAGAAGCTCGACGACGTGAACGAAGTGGAGCGTACCGCGATTGAAAAGTCTCGCGCCGCCAAGTCAAAGCAGTAGCGGAGCGTTATGAAGAGATTTGTCCCGACCTTGCCGTTGAGCTTGTTGTTGTTGATGGTGGCGGTGCTGAACGCTCAGAATCCGGTGGCTCAGAATCCGGTGGCTCAGGTTCCAGTGGCTCAGGCTCCGGTGGCTCAGGTTCCAGTGGCTCAGGTTCCAGTGGCTCAGGTTCCAGTGGCTCAGGTTCCAGTGGCTCAGGTTCC
>JBBQQS010000259.1:0-7512 GCA_038215525.1 Bryobacterales bacterium | reverse complement strand
GATCTTCGACGGCGCCCCAAACAGTTCGCGCCACCGGTCGAGGCACAGCAACCCCTGCTCGTCGCTGCCACCCAAGTGCGCCGCCGCGCTCGACCAAGCCCATCGCTCCGGCCGCTTGCAAAGCTTCGCCCGCACGGGATTCAACTCGATATACCGCAAAAACGAGGCCAACCCCGCCGATCCCTGCAACCACTCCGAATCAAACCGAGGCGTCCAATTCACAGGACCCGACCGCAAGTACCGCGTAAACCCACGCGGCTTCTTCGTCCCCAACTTACCCAACAGCACCCAAGGCCGCTTCCGGTATTTCAAATTCAAATACCGCGAATACTGGCTCTGCATGTCCCGCATCAAATTGGAAATCGACTCTTCATCCGAAGCCTCGAAAATCCAATGCCCATGGTTATGCATCAAGCACCAGCCATGCACCAACACCGCATATCTAATGGCGCACTTTCTCATCAAGGCCAAAGCCCAGAGAAAGTCCTGCTTATCGATATAGATCCACTGTCCATTATTTCCACGCTGAGTGACCCCATACAGGCGTCCCCGCCGAAAATCACGGGGCCACCGCATCGCGGCTCCTAAAATTGGTCTTCATACTAATAAGTGGGATTTCGCAGGGAAAGTTCTCATAAATTTTTTCGACGGCAGTTTATTCTGAAGACTGTGACCAAAACACTCATCCTATTGGCGCTCACCATGGGAGGAGCCGGCGCCCAAAGCCGAACCTCACGATCGTGCCCGCCGCCAGTTTTTCGCTCAGCACCGGCGTCGCGCCGGACTCCCTCGTGAGTGCTTTCGGCGAAGGGCTAACCACTACGGCGATCGCCGCGTCTACCGCCACCCTTCCACCCAACTCGGCGGCATGAGCGTCGACGTCATCGATAGCCGCGGCGGCCCGCGGCCCGCGCTTTTGTTCGCCGTCGCTCCCACCCACGTGAACTTCGTCTTGCCGGCGGCTACGGCCGTCGGGGCGGCAACCGTTACCGTGCGAGGCGTTAGCGGCACCGCGACCGGCACCGTGCAAGTTCGCGCCGTGGCGCCCGCGCTGTTCATCTATGCGGATCTCGATCAGGTGAACCTGTGTCCGTTGCCGGTGGCGCTCCGCAACCGCGACGAAGCGGAGATCGCCCTCCGCGTCGACGGCATCGCCGCCAATCCCGTCACGGTGGCCATCCTCTCCTCGCCGGTTGCCGGGCAATGGGGCCGCCGCGCCGCACTGCCGGAAACGAACTCCGAGTTGTCGGTGGCGGAACTGGACGGCAAAATCTATTTCCTGGGCGGCTACCCCGCGAACCGCGTCAGCGTCCGCACCGTCCACGTCTACGATCCGGCGACGAACGCTTGGCGTCTCACCACGCCGCTCCCGGTCGCGCTCTACCACACCACGGCGGTCAGCGTGAACGGAAGCTTTATTTGATCGGCGGCCAGACCGAAGCTTCGGGCGCTGGACCCTTTGTGAATACCGTGTACGAATTCGATGCCGCCACCGCCATCTGGACCACCCGGGCGCCCATGCCCACCGTACGTGGCGGTGGGGCGTCCGCCGTAACAGATCACTCGTTGACTGAATCTCTCTGAAACCACCTTTCTGCTGCCGCCCACCACGCCCGACGCCGACTATCGGGTGCGCATCTTCACGCTCGACCGGGAGATGCCCTTCGCTGGCCACCCGACGCTCGGGAGTTGCCACGCGTGGCTCGCCGCCGGTGGAACCCCGAAGGATCCGGGGAGGATCATTCAGGAGTGCGGCGTGGGCCTGGTGACGGTTCGCCAGCACGAAGCGGGTCTCGCCTTTGCCGCGCCGACACTCAAGAGGTCCGGGCCCGTCGAGCAAGCGAAACGGCAGGAATTGATCGAGTTCCTGCGCGTGTCGCCGGACGAGGTGGTGGACATGCAGTGGGTGGATAACGATCCCGGTTGGGTGGCCGTATTGCTGAAGTCCGCCGAAGCCGTACTCTCTCTGACGCCGGCGCATCACCATGCTACGCGGCTTGACCTCGGCGTCGTCGGAGCGTACCCTCCCGCTGGGGAGGCCGCGTGGGAACTGCGGGCGTTGTTCACCGATCCGCGCGGCGTGATTCTCGAAGACCCGGCGACCGGCAGTCTGAACGCCTCGGTGGCTCAATGGCTGCTCGGCGCGGCCCGCGCAACGGCGCCTTACGTGGCTTCGCAGGGCCCCTGCCTGGGACGCAAAGGGCGGGTGCGGGTCGACCAGGATGGCGGTGGCCGGATCTGGATCGGCACCGCGACGCGGACCCTATTCTCCGGTGAGACCGCGTTCTAACGCTTACCGGTAGAAGGGCTTCCAGGTGATCCAGCGCGGGCCGTAGTGTGGCTCCGGCTGGCCGACTTCGAGGGCACCGAGGTCGGGCGCTTGGCCGTTGAAGTTGTCGTTGATGGTCGGCAGGACCTGGCCCGCGTCGACGCCTTTCGCGCCGGGCTTCAGGCGGAAGTTGAGGTCCATCGCGTGATAAACGCGGTAGCGCTGCCCCGGATCCGGGGGCGCGAGATTCTCGAAGATGTCGTAGTCCACTTCGATGCCGTGCTGCTCCTGGCCCACTGCCTCCCGAAGCTCGGCCAGGGTGCCGAAGCTCTTCCAGTCCTCGGGCTTGGCCCCGTGCGCAATCTTGCCGGGAGCGGGCGCCAGCCAGTTGTAGGCTTTACTAACGCCAGGATTTGGGCGGAAGCCATTGTAGTCGCTGCTAAAGTTCCCCGTCGCATTGGCCCAACTCATCACGCCGCGATGCTGCTTGGTGTTGGTGGCCGTATCGCGGCCGAGGAAAAGGTTGTTCCGAAAGTGCGTATTCGAATAGGGATCGCGAGACGTCTGCTCCCCGATCAGTGTGTTGTGATACACGATCATCCCGGCCGGCGCGGCGCTGAACTTTAGGGGACCGCCCGCGGGCACTTGGTACAGCAGATTCCGGAAAAAGTAAATGGGGCCGCCAAAGACGGGCTGCGAACTGTAGCCGTTGTGCGCCGCATTGACGCCGCGGTTCTCAAAGACGCGGACGTTGTGGGCGCTGCCGTCGGTCTCGATAAAGTCGTCATTCGAGAGGTGGATGTCGTTGCGGTAGATGTCGATCGAGGAGGCGCGGCGGTCGGGGTCGGCATCGGGCGGGCCGTAGGTGGAGATGCAGATGCCATCGTGGAAGTAGGCAATGGCGTTGTGGGCGATGATGTGTCCGGGCCCATAAACCTTGATCGCAAAGAAGCTGCTTAAGCGGTGCGAAGGATAGATACCGGCGCTGCGCTGCCCGGATTGATTCCAGCCGATCAGGCGCATTTGGTCTTCGCGGCCGAGGAAGAGATTGTCGGCGATGTAGAAGTCGCGCGAGTCGGCGTTTTCGGTCCAGACGCCGACGCCGATGTCTTCGAAGCGGCAGTTGCGCACGGTGAGGCCCACGGCGCCCAGCACTTCTTTCTCGCCCGCAAAGATGGCGACTTCGGTGTTGCGAAATGTCAGCCCTTCGAAGATGTGGTGCTGGGAGGCCATCACTTCGAAGAGGCGGCCGTTGCCGGCACCATCGAAGATCGCCTCGCCGTCGCCCGCGCCTTTGATGGTGATGGGCTTCTCGGCGGTGCCTTTCAAAGACAGCGACCAAGTGCCGGTGAAGGGGGCGCTCAAAGGGTCAACGTAATTGAGGCGCTCGGGGCGGTAGAGCCCGGCGTGGATCAGCAGCGTGTCGCCGGGCTGGGCCTTTTTCATGCGGACGGCGGTCCAGTCGCCGCGGCCTTCGCCGTAGTAGGCGGCTTTGAGGCCGATGAAACTGGGCTCCAGCTTTTCGCCGACATGGTCCGCCGGATAGACGTGCAGGGTGCGGCCGCCGGCGAAGGGCTGGGGCTCGGCGCGGGTAGCGACGGTGACCACTTGTTTAGCGAGTCCGGTGACGCCGTCTGGATCGCGCATGGTGAACTCGCACTCGTAGCGCGTTTTGGGCGCGAGGTTGAGGATGCTGCCCGCGAAGCCATGGGGCACCACATAGGACATGCTCTCGCGTTCGCGATAGACGCGCTCGCCGCCGATGCGTAGCATGGGCAGTGCCGGGCGCCACGCGGCAGTGCCCACGGGCCGGAAGCGCACCTCGACGGTCGCGTTGCGGTTGGCGTCGCCTTCGATGCTCCACTCGAAACCCAGGTTCAGCAGCGTGGGGTGCTCCACATGGAATCGACCAGCCTCAGTGGCGTTCTGCGCCGGGAGCAGCGCGGCAGCGGAAATAAAGATCGCGGCGAAGCGCGCAGGGACATGCATGGTGGCATGATATTACACTGGCCTATGTTGCTGACCTATTTCTTACTCGCCACGGTGACCGCTTTCGCTTCGGACAAGGAGACCTTTCTCGTCGACGGCCACGCCGCGTTTCTGATCCCCGCCGCTGGGAAGGCCAAGGCTTGGGTTTGGTATGCGCCTACTCTGCCCCAATATCCGGGTCCCGAAGAGCGTTGGATGTTTGAGCGCTTTGCGGCGGCCGGCATTAGCGTGGCCGGTATTGACGTGGGCGAAAGCAATGGGAGCCCGGCGGGCCGTGCGCTCTTCACGAAGCTTTACGAGCGGCTGGTCGCTCGTGGCTACTCGCGGAAGCCGGTCCTGCTGGGCCGCAGCCGCGGTGGGCTGATGACGCTCGCCTGGGCGGCGGAGAATCCTCGACGTGTTGCCGCGTGGGCCGGGATCTATCCGGTAACGAATCTGGTGAGCTATCCGGGCCTCGCCAAAGCGGCGGGCGCCTATGGCTTGACGGCCGAGCAACTGGAAGCCCGGCTCGCCCAGCACAACCCGGTGGATCGCCTGTCGGCCTTGGCCCGGGCGAAAGTGCCTTTCTTCGCCATTCACGGCGATGTCGACAAGCTGGTGCCCCTCGAAGCCAACTCCGCTTTGCTCAAAGCGCACTATGGCGGACCCATGCAACTGATCGTGGCCGCCGGGCAGGGTCACACCATGTGGCGCGGCTTTTTTGAGTGCGCCGAACTTGTCGAGTTCGTGAAGGCCAACGCCTTTCGCTAGAGCCATTACAATCGAGAGCATGCTCACCCGCCGCACGTTGTTGGCCGTTTTTGCCCAGCAGAAGAGACTCGTCATCCTGCTGGGGGATTCGATCCGCATGGGCTACGAGCCCTATGTGGTGAAAGAACTGAGCGATGCGGCCGAGGTGTGGGCTCCCAAAGAAAACGGCGCGCACACGGCGAACCTGCTAGTGCAACTAAGTACGTGGGTGTTGCCGAAGAACGCGGCCGTCATCCATGTGAATGCCGGCTTGCATGACCTCAAAACGATCCACTACGACACGCGCGAGAATGTCGTGCCCCTGAAGCACTATCGGGACAATGTCGAAGCGCTGTTGCGCACCATGCGGGAGCGGACGAAGGCCAAGCTGATTTGGGCGACGACCACCATGGTGAATGATGCGGGCTCGCAAAAGGCGCGGGAGAAAAACCGGGAGTTCCGCCGCTATAACGCCGACGTGGTGGCCTACAACCGGGAGGCGGTGAAGATGTGCCGAAAGTTGGGCGTACCGGTTAACGATCTCTACGCGCTCTCGCAGCAAAACGCCACCCAGCAAATGCCGGATGGCGTTCATTTCGTGCCGGAGGGCTACCGGATACTGGGCGCGCAGGTGGCGGCCCGGATTCGGGAGGCGCGCTAGCGAAAAAAAGGCCGCGCTCGAAGGCGCGGCCTTTTCGTCACGGCTTATTAGAAGACGAACCGGGCACCCAGTTGGAAGAACCGGGCAGGCTGGCCGACTACTTGATACTGGCCAAAGGTGGGGCTGGTGATCGTGCGGTCCACTTCCTGGAAGGAAGTGTTGTTGAACGTGTTATACATTTCCGCGCGAATCTGGAACGACATGCCTTCGCGGATCGCGAAATTCTTGTAGACGTTCCAGTTAAAGTTTCGCTCGCCGTTCAGGCGGTGAGCGTTGCGGCCGAGGTTGCCGATATTCCCCAGCAGGGGTTGCGAAAGCCCAATGCTGGTGGCGTAGGTGGAGATGGCCTGTACCCCCGGAGTGGTACCAAACGGTGCCCCCGCCGAGCCGGCCGGCTTGGGATCGAAGGTTACCGGACCGGAGACATTGGCCCGAACGTTGCCACCGCCGCCATAGACGCTAATGGGATCGGCGATTCCGCGGCGGGCTCCCGCCAGGAATGTTACCGGGAAGCCAGAGCGGAAGCTGGTAATGCCGGAGAAGCCCCAGCCGCCGATGGTCTGACGCACCAGTCGACTGGAAGCATTGCGGCCCCAACGCGGCTCCCAGGCGTGGCTGATGACCAAGCGCTGCTGGAGGTCGAATTGCGAGGCTGAGCGATTATTGCGGTTATTGCGGGGGTCCTGTTGCGCAGGACCATCGTTGATCAGCACTCCCAAGACGTCGGAGTTGTCGTCAATCGATTTTGCGTAGGTGTAGTTGGCGTTCAGGAAGAGTCCGGCGGCGGTGCGCTTTTGGACCTCAAACTGGGCGCTGTGGAAGTTGGAATTGGCCGAGCTCTCCGTGTAGGCGATCGCATTGTAGCGGCCGTCGATGCGGTTGCTGCGCCGCGCGATGTTGCCATTGAGTGCGCCGAAAGCGGTTTGGAATTCCGATAAACGGGCCGTTTCGTCAGCCTCGCTAACGGCGGGCCGGACGGGGTTCGCCACGAGGTTGAGATCCCGCGAGCGGGGCAGGAAGTTGCCCTTGGTACCCACGTAGGTGCCCTTCAGCACGATGCCGTAAATGGTTTCGCGCTGGACGCCGGCGCTCCACTGGTGCACCTGCGGATTAGCCAGATTCTGGGCGATCGCCGGGCTCACCGCGCCGAAGTTGAGCGCCGTGGCCGAGAGTTGGCCAACTTGCGAAGCGGTTTCCCGCTGCAACTGCGCCGTGCCGCCGACAAAGTTGGCATAGGTGTTATTGCCCGTGAAGTTTGCGATACCCGTCAAAACGCCAGTGACGATGAAAGGCGGCAGGAAGCGCTGATTGGTGATCGGGTTCAGGAAAATGAAATCGTAGGAGACGCCATAGCCGCCTCGGATTACCGTCTTCTTGCTGCCACCGGGCGACCAGGCAAAGCCCAGGCGCGGGCCCCAGTTGGTGTTGCTTTTGAACGCAGGCTGCCCTGTTTCGAGCAAGCCAAACGGGCCTGCGCCGGCCGCGCCGAAGCTGGCGGAATTGTTCAGATTCAGGTTCGAGATGAGGCCGTTGCTCTCGGTTGGGCCGCCCGCCCACTCCATACGCAGGCCAAGATTGAGGGTCAGATTGCGCGTGACTTTCCAGTCGTCCTGGACGAAGGCGAAAAAGTTCTTTACGCGGTTGGCGCGGACGCTGGAACCGAAGCGCTGCTGAACGCTGTTGGGCAGTCCGTTCTGGAAGTCGGCGAAGGAAGCAAAGCCAATGAGTGGACGCTGGAGCGCGTCGAAGACGCTATCGGCGCGCAGTAAATAAAATTCACCCCCCAGCTTCACATTGTGGCTACCCTTCACCAGCGAGTAATTGTTGGTGAATTGGTAGGTCTCCTGGGACCGGCCTTGGGGAA
>JBBQQS010000258.1:0-7538 GCA_038215525.1 Bryobacterales bacterium | reverse complement strand
CAGGTTCGGGCGCTTCCACCTTGGCCACGCAAACCGCCTTTGCGATCAAGAAAATCAGCGGCAAGCGGGTCCTGCTGATCGACTGTGACCTGATGGGCGGGACGATCGGCTTCTACCTCAAACTCAACCACCCCTACTCGCTGGTCGACGCCCTCAATCAGGCCCACGAACTGACGGCCGCCAGTTGGAGCAACTTGACCGTAAGTTCGGGCGGCGTGGATATTCTGCCCGCGCCCGAGGCTCCGTTTGCCGGCTTGTTGAATCTGGCGGCGCTACACGATGTCCTGCAGTACGCCCGCATGCAGTACGACTGGGTGATTCTCGATTTGCCCGCTGTCTTTCAGCAGTTCAGCCTGCTGGCGGTGGCCGAAAGCGACTCGTCCTACCTGGTGTCCACCTCCGAGCTACCGAGCCTGCATCTGGCGCGGAAAGCGGTCGCGCTCCTGAACCAGATCGGCCTTGCCAAGGACCGGTATCAGGTGGTGATCAACCGCATCAACAAGCGCGACAACATCAACCGTTCCGACATGGAAAAGATCTTCAACTGTTCGGTGCTGGCGACCTTCCCGAATGACTATTTTTCCCTGCACCGGGTCGTGACCCTGGGGCAACCCCTGGGCGGCGATTCGGAGTTGGGGAAATCGATTGAGAGCCTGGCGGGGAAGCTGGCTGGTCCCGCGACGGCAAAAAAAACCAGGTCGGGCGGTCTGCTCGAACCGAAAACAGCCTATTCGCAAGCCTAGGCGGCTGCGCCGGGCAATTTGATTTGGTGATGAACGAAGGAGAACGATAAGCGCGATGGTACCGATTGCAGAAGCGGGAAACAAGCAGCAGATGAGCTGGGAGCAGCGGCTGCTCAAGAATGCGGGCAAGCCGAAGGCGATGCTCAAACCCGAGTATCAGGAACTCAAGTTCACCCTGCATCGAAAGTTACTGGACAAGATTAACTTGGAAGCGCTGGCGACGATCGACAACCAACGCGTGCGGAGCGAAGTTCGCCAGGCGTTGATCACGCTGATCGATTCCGAACCCACGCTCCTGTCTTCGCTCGAAAAGCAGCAGATCTCCGAAGAGGTGCTCGACGAGGTCTTTGGCCTGGGCCCGCTCGAAACGCTGCTCTCCGACTCCACCATCTCCGACATCCTGGTCAACGGCCACAAGCAGGTCTACGTGGAGCGCAAGGGGCAGCTCGAGATCACTTCGGTCACCTTCCGCGATGACGCCCACTTGTTGCGCATTATCGACAAGATTGTAAGCCAGGTGGGCCGCCGCATCGACGAATCGACGCCGATGTGCGACGCGCGCTTGCTCGACGGCTCGCGCGTCAACGCCATCATCCCCCCGCTCGCCCTTGATGGGCCGCTGCTCTCGATTCGCCGGTTCTCCCAGGACAAGCTAATGCCGGGCGATCTGGTGGAGAAAAAAGCGCTCACCAAGGGCATGATGGAGTTACTCGAAGGCTGCGTCAAAGCGCACCTGAACATCATTATCATCGGCGGTACCGGCGCCGGCAAGACCACGCTTTTAAACGCGCTCTCTTTCTTTATCTCGCCCAAGGAACGTATTGTCACCATCGAAGACGCGGCCGAATTGCAGTTGAAGCAACCGCACGTGGCGCGGCTGGAAACTCGGCCGGCGAATCTCGAAGGCAACGGCGCCGTGCGGCAGCGCGAACTGCTCGTCAACAGTCTGCGAATGCGGCCGGACCGCATTGTGGTGGGCGAAGTCCGCGGCGAAGAAGCGCTCGACATGTTGCAGGCGATGAACACGGGTCACGACGGGAGCTTAACTACAATTCACGCCAACAGCCCCCGCGACGGGGTTTCGCGCCTGGAGGTGATGGTCTCGATTGCGAACTCGAACATGCAGATCAACTCGGTGCGGCAGCAGATCGCGAGCGCGGTGCACGTGCTGGTGCAGGCTTCGCGCCTGAGCGATGGCTCGCGCCGGGTGGTGAACATCACCGAAGTGACGGGCATGGAAGGCGACATGATCACCTTGCAGGACATCTTCGTCTTCGAGAAGCGCGGACTCACCCCCGAAGGCAAGGTAATCGGCCGTTTCGCGGCCACCGGCATCCGCCCCAAGTTCTACGAAAAACTCCTGTCGGCCGGCATCAAGCTGAGCTCAAGCATGTTTGACGAGGTGGTAGAGGTATGAGTTTTGTCCTTATCGCGGTGGTGATCTGGGCGCTTTCGATTGGCGTTTGGTTCATGGTCACCAAGGCGTTCAAGAGCTCCGATTTGAAGCAGATCCGCAGCCGTTTGAGTGGCAAAGATCGCACAGGTAAGGACAAGGCGGCCAAGGCCGGCCCGGCCCTATTCTCGGTGGAAGATCCCAACCAGGGCCGCTTCGCCAAGCGGCTGCTGCAGCGCTACGACTGGACGAGCAAGCTCGACGAGATGATTGAGCAAGCGGGTGTCAAATGGAAACCGGCCCGGCTGGTGCATACTTCGCTCGGCTTGGGCCTGGTGAGCTTCTTTGTCAGCTGGAACTTCCTGGGTGCCTACCGCTCGGTGGCGCCGCTGATCGCTCTGGTGGCGGCGGCTTTGCCGTTCGTCCATCTGCGGCGCAAGCGCAACGCCCGCCTGAAGCGCTTCGAGGAGCTCTTTCCCGATAGCCTCGAGTTTGTGGCCCGCTCGATGCGCGCCGGCCACGCCTTCTCGGTCTCGCTCGAAATGATCCACCGCGAGTTTCAGGAGCCGCTCTCGAGCGAGTTCCGGCGCGCCTTTGAGGAGCACAACCTGGGCCTGCCGCTCGACGTGGCGCTTCAGAAGCTGGGCAAACGGATTCCTTCGCTCGACGTGCACTTTTTCGTCTCCGCCGTCATGCTGCAAAAGCGCACCGGCGGCAACCTGGCGGAGATTCTCGACAAGCTCGCCGTCGTGATCCGGGAACGTTTCAAGCTGCGCGGCAAGATTCGCGCCATTTCGGCCCACGGCAAGATGACGGGCACGGCGCTCACCTGTATTCCGCTGGGCGTGGCGGTGATGATGTTCATCACCAACCCCGACTACATCAAATTCTTCTTCATCGATGAAGTGGGCAATTACATGATGGGCGGCGCGGTGGTGCTGCAGTTGATTGGTTACGCGGCGATCCGCAAGATTGTCGATATCGAAGTTTAAGGGTCGAGGGCTAACTTTATGATGCTGCTCATTACATTCGTGGTCTTCGCGGCGGTGGCCGTGGCGATCTCCTTCATCGGGATGAAGCTGTGGGTGCAGCCTAAGGAAGCGATTGAGCGCGTCACGGGTTCGGGCTACCAGCAGGAAGAGACGCCCCTGCACCCGAGCCTAGTCTTCCGGGACCTGATGACCCGGCTGAGCGATGTGATGCCGGCGTCGCCCAAAGACGTCACGGCCATGCAAAGGCGGCTCATCCGCAGCGGCTTCCGCGGTCCTAACGCCCTCAAAATGCTCTACGGAGCCAAGGTCGCCTTCGGGGTCCTGCTGCCGGTGATCGCCGCCGTGGGAGTGGCCGGCGCCAATACGGACGGGAGCATGAAGGGCCTTTTCATTGTCGCCGCGGGCTTGATGGGCTTCTTTGGACCTAATGAATACGTGAAAATCCGCGGGAAGAAGCGGCAGAAAGAGATCCAGCGCGGCTTGGCCAATGCGCTCGATCTGATGGTGGTTTGCGTCGAGTCCGGTTTGGGTCTCGATCAGGCGATTGTGCAGGTGGCCAAAGAGCTCGAGCACGCGCACAAAGAGATTACCGAGGAGTTCGCCACGGTCAACTACGAGCTAAAGGCCGGCAAGCGGCGCGTTGAAGCGCTGCGCAATCTGGCCGACCGCACGTCGGTAGAGGATTTGAAGAAGTTGGTAGCGGTGCTCATCCAGGCCGATCGTTTCGGCACGGGCGTCGCCCAATCGCTTCGCGCGCACGCCGATTACATGCGCGTGCAAGCACGGCAGATCGCCGAGGAGAAGGCGGCCAAGCTGGGTGTTAAGCTCATCTTCCCGATTTTCTTTTGTATTCTGCCTTCCCTGTTCGTCGTCACGGTGGGACCGGTGGTCATGAAGATCATTCGTGAGCTGATCCCGATGATGAACAACATGTAGTTTCGGCGGGGAACCGCCGATAGATCAGTATCCGTTGGGCTCGGGGTAGGACCCGGCCGAACATCAGGTAAGCCGAATATCAGGTAAGGAGAAAAGCACATGGATTCATCGATGGTTCGTATTATTTGCGCCGTGCTGGCGATTGCGTTTCTGGGGGTGATCGTCCTCCGCCGCAAAGGCAGCGCGGAAGACTAAGGATGCGCCTCCACTTCCCGGCGCCCACGGCTCTCAAGGAGGGTGGGCTGGGCCGGGGGGAGCGGCGAGGGCGCGGAGTGCGCTCTGGGCCGCGCAGGCGGGCAAATTCAGTGGAGTTGAGTGAATGGTGGAGAGCGGGAATAGCCGCCGGACGGGTCCGAAAGCCCGTGCCGGGGTGGGGATCCTGTAGCGCCCTTTAAGGCGCCAGCCGGAAGAACGAGAGAAGAACGAATGATTGCGGAGCGACGTACCATGCTGACGACAAGAGTATTTCTGTTTGCGTGCTGGCTCATGCTCGTGGAGGGCTTGATGGCGGCGCCTTTTGGGCGGGTGATCCCGATTGGAGGACAAGCATCGGATCTGGCGATTGACGAGCCACGGGGTGTCCTCTACATCGCCAATTTCACCGCCAACCGGATTGAGGTGATGTCCCTGGCGGACGGGTCGATCCAGACATCGATCAACGTGGCGGCCCAACCGGGGTCGCTGTCTTTGTCGCCGGATGGCCGCTGGCTGCTGATTGCGCACTACGGGGCCACGCCCACCGGCACCGCGCAGCGCAACTCGCTCACCTTGATCGATTTGACGACCAATAGCCGGCAGAACTTTGTCTTGAGCGCGCCGCCCCTGGGCGTGGCCTTCGGACTCGATAACCAGGCGCTGGTCGTTACCACTTCCGACTTTCTGCTCTTCGACCCGCTGCTGGGCACCACCCGGCAGCTCGATACGGTGCAAGGCGTAACCGCCAAGACGATTCCGCAACCAGCGGCCTCTTTCCCCAGCCAAATCACCACCGCTGCGGTGGGTGTTTCGGGCGACGGCCTTTCGGTCTTTGGTCTTACCGACACCATCCGCTTCCGTTACGATGTCAACACTAAGGGCATCGTCTCGCAGGGTTACTTTTCGACGCCGGCGCAGGCTCCCCGCGTGGTGAGCGTCAATCGCGACGGCACGCGCATCGCCATGGGTTGGGCATTACATGACCGGCGCGGCGTGCTGATTGCGCAGAATGGGAACGCCCTCGGTGCCTTAAATTTAGGCGGTCATGTGATCGATAGCGCGCGTGGCGTGATTTACTCGCAGGTGCCACCGGCGGCCGTTACCACTCCGACGACCACCCCGACGACCCCGACGACGCCACCCCCCACGCCCACGACCCCGACCACCGGCGCCGGTACGCCCGCTGGTCCGGTGATCGAGCAGGTGCTCCAAGTGTTGGACATCGACAATCTCGCCGTGCGCGAGCGCATCCAGATCCAGGAGAACCTAGCCGGCAAGGGTGTGCTGAGCTCGGACAACAACACAGCCTATATGATTTCCGATAGCGGTGTCACGATCTTCCCGGTAGGCCAATTGGCGCAGGCGCGCAAATTGAATTCTTCGCTGCAGGACCTGATGTTCCTCGGCAACTTCTGCGACCGCCGCATCGCGACCCAGGAGTTTACGCTCTCCGATCCCAGCGGCGGCGCGACGGACTTTGCGATCACCTCGACGATTCCGGGCGTGGCGATCAGTCCGGCTACGGGCACCACGCCGGCCGTGATTCGCGTTTCGATCGATCCCAATACCTACTCGAACACCCGCGGCACGGTCTCCGGCCGGCTGGTGATCCGGTCGACGGGCGCGGTGAACGTGCCGCCTACGGTGCGCTTGTTGATCAACAACCGCGAGCCCGACCAGCGCGGAGCCACGGTGAACATCAGCGGCAACCTGGTCGACCTATTGGCCGATCCGTCGCGCGACCGCTTCTTTGTCCTGCGACAGAACACGAACGAAGTGCTGGTCTTCGATGGCAACACTTATCAGCAAACGGCGACGCTCAAGACCGGCAATACTCCCACGCAAATGGCCATTAGCTTCGACCGGCGTTGGCTGATCATCGGCAATGACAATTCGCAGATCGCTACGGTCTATGACCTCGAAACCCTACAGCCCTCAACGCCGATCGTGATGCCGTTCGGCCACTATCCGCGGTCGATCGCCGCCTCCGGTCGCGCGATGCTGATTGCCTCCCGCGTGGCGGGCCCGATCCATACCATTGACCGCGTCGACATGACGGCGCGCGTCGCCACCGAACTGCCCACTTTAGGCGTCTGGGAGAACAATATCGACATCAACACGGCGCTGGTCGCCTCGGGCAACGGCAGCCGGATCCTGGCCGCGCAGGCCACCGGCGGCATGCTGCTCTACGATGGTAACGCCGACACCTTTACCATCTCGCGCAAGGATTATACGGCCTTGGCGGGCGCCTACGCCGCTTCGAGTTTTGACCAGTTCGTGGTCGGCAACCTGATGTTTAACTCTTCGCTGGTGTCGACGCGCCGCTTCGATGCCGGCTCCGGCGTCACGTCGGGCTTCACCTTCATTGACCAAGCGGCGATTCGCACGACAGCCACGGCGCCCGAGGCGCCCGGCGTGATTCAACGCGTGAACTTGACGTCCGGCGCCGATCAGCGCGCCACCCGGCTGATTGAGGCCCCGGTGCTGCCGTCGGTGACCCAAGCCTTCACGCGGAGCATTGCCGTCCTGCCCAGTCGCACCAACCTGATTGCCCTGACCGTTTCGGGCTTCACGGTGCTGCCCTGGAACTACGACGCCGCGGTCGCGCCACCTAAGATCGAGCGCGTGGTGAACTCGGCCGACGGCCAGCGTCCCATTGCCCCGGGCGGCTTGATCTCGATCACGGGCCAAAACATGAGCCCCGTTAACGTGGCCACACGGCAGATTCCCTTGCCCACCGCGCTCGGCGAAAGCTGCCTCACCATCAACGGCATTCCGATGCCGCTCATCTTCGTGAGCGAGAAGCAGGTAAACGCGCAGTTGCCCTTCAACATCGACGGCAACGTCACGATGATTCTGCGCACGCCGGGCGGGGTGAGCGATAACTTCAACCTGCAGGTGCTGCCCACGGCGCCGGGCGTGTTCCGCCAGACGGTGGAAGGCTTGGGCGAAGTGCCTTCGATCATCAACATTCGCAACGGCGGCTTGGTCACGGGCTCGAACCCCGTGAAGCGCGAGGACCGGATCACGATCTTCCTCACCGGCCTCGGCCGCACCTCGCCCCAGATTGAAGAGGGCTTGCCTTCGCCCAGTTCACCGCTAGCCACGGCGCTGGTGGAGCCCAAGGTGGTCCTGGGCGGGCACGAACTGCCGATCGATTTTGCCGGACTTACTCCCGGTCAGGTTGGCGTTTATCAAATCAATGCTCGTGTCCCGGTAAATGTACCCACCGGGCTCGAGATTCCGCTCACCATTCAGCAGGGCAGCGTCACCACCTCC
>JBBQQS010000257.1:0-7538 GCA_038215525.1 Bryobacterales bacterium | reverse complement strand
AGTGGCGTTGCATCAAGCGGTGAGGTTTTCAATAACCGGCATCCGGCTGCAATTATAAAACCGGCGCCCTGATATTACCCGCCTGATGTCCGGTGGTGTGGCAGGGGAGGGGCCGCGAGGTTCCCCCCTATGCCGATCGGGGCAGGGCAACGCCTTACTTGGCAAGCCGCAGAATCTCTGAAGCAATCTTCACGAACGCTTCGTTCAGCGCTGAAGTGGTGGGCGCGTAGACGAATAAGCCTTCCGGTTTGGTCGGATCGTACATGTTGTTCAAGGTTTCGCCGATCCCGCCCCCGGGCACGTTGGCCGCCCGGCGCAGCATATCGAACTCGTTTTCGCCGATACCGCCACCGAAACCAATCGCGTAAGTGATGACGTTCAATTCGCTCGACGCCGTTTGATTCGCCCGGATCCGAATCGCCGCATTGGCCACTTGGTTCATGGCGGCATTCGTCAATGCCGAGGAGTTGTCGCTGCGAATGCGGCCCACGTCGGGGTGTCCGGAGGGCCACCTTGCCGTCGATTTGTAAGTCCCGCTGGTCACGTCGGTGCCGTAAATATCCTGGTACGGCAGAAAAGCCAGATCCTGATGGACGAGACCATTGTTCCCAGCGAAACGGCAGTTGGACCGGTCAGAGATCAAGGCGCCCCCCACCGGATTGAAGATGCCGGTTAAAGGATTGCCGAAAGGATTCACCATGCCGGACTTACCCGTGGCGGTCGAGCAGGGGCTCCGGCTAAAGGTAGCGTTAAAGGTCGAACCCGACGAGGTCGTATATTTTTGGGGCGCCGGCGCCGTAATGTTCCGGCGAATGCCGTTATAGCCCCAAGCGTCGATCGTCGCCGAGAAATTGAACGGCACCGTGTTCGGCTGGCCGTCCGTCATCAGCAGGATCACGTTTAGGGCGCCGGGCTCGTTAACCACTTTCAACTGCTCATAGCCCTGCCAGTAGCCGGTACCCGTGGCGGTGGTGTCGTTGCACGTAAGCGCACTCGCCTTCGCGGGAATGCCGGTGGTGGCGTTTTGGAAATCACCGGGTGTCGTCTGCAGCGCGAACTCCGTTACGTAATCCTTGGCATAGCTGATCAGTCCCACGCGATCGCGGTAGTTCGCGAAGCGCGACGCAAAGTCCACCACCGCGGACTTCATCGCCGGGCAGCCGCCATTGTCGTTCATCGAGCCCGAACGGTCTACCACCATCACGACATTCACGTCGCGGCGAGAGGCCTTGCCGAGTGTCTTTACGGTGACTGCGTTCGGATTCAGATAGCGCATGAAGATCGTCGGCGCCGTCACCGTGACGTCCACGGTCATGGTCCGCGTTCGATACCCGGTTTCGGCGACCGTGGCCGTAATCGTGCGCGCCGTGTCCGTCAGGAAGGCGCCCGGCGGAAAGTTAGCGTTGAAGAATCGGGTCGCCACGTTGCGCGCGTTGCTCTCCTGTTGGGCCACCGTCTGGCCCAGCGATAATGTGCGCGCCGCCGAGATGGCGGCCGCATCGGCCGCCGACGTAATACGCGCTTTTACGCCGTACATTAAGCTGGCGTCGATGCCTAAGCCCACCACCGGGATCATGATGGTTAAGGAAATTGTGGTTAACACGAGCGCGAGGCCTTTTTCCCGGACCTCGCGAGAGCGGAAGCGATCAAGTCTTAGAGGCATGGCTACTGTTCCTATCTTCTTTTCTGGTTGGTTAATAGATCGAACGGGAGTAAACGCCCGTATTGCTCATCCAGCCCGGCAGGTCGTAATCGGGCGAACTGAAGTACACTTCCGTCACGTAGGCGATCTCATCCGAATTGAGCGTGATGACACTTCCGAAGTTCGTCGCCCGCACCGCCGGGTTGGTCAGGTAGGTATTCACCGCGATCGTGCCGTCCGTGCCGATCAGGTTCGCGGCGGGTTGGCCAAAGTCGCTGCTGCGTAAAGCGGTGTTGCCAAAACGAAAGCGGTAGGTGATCACCGGCACGCCCCGATTCGCGCAGGCCGACCCCACCAATCCGGCTCCCGTGCAGTCGGCGTCGGAAGGCACGGTCACTTGCGAGACAAGCACCACGCCCCGCCCATTGGGATCCGGGTCGTAGTTGGCGTTTAGCTTCATGCCCAGGCCTTCCGTCAGCCGGACAATCAGGCGTTGATTCTGCGGAATCGAGAAGTCAATCTGGCGGACGTACATCAGGCCGGTGCTCCGCGAAACCTGCGTCACCTGCATGTTCCGCGTCAGGTTCATGCCGATCGAAAACAGCCCCATCAAAAGGGGAGCGAGAAGGGACAGGCAAAGCGCAAACTCCACCAAGGTGTTACCGCCCTGGCCGCGTCTTCTTCTCGTCGTGGTGATTCTCATAGGTGTCTCCTTATTACCGGGCCGGCGGCAACACGCCACCGGGTAAAGATTCCATGCGATCCGTCGCCCGGACCATGATCGTTAAAGGCGACGCACTCCGCATCAGCGGCGCGATCCAATTCCAGGTGTAGTTCTCCACCGCGATTTCCACCACGTTGCCCGGCGAATTCGCCGTCACAAACGTGAGCGTTTCGGGGTTGTAGTACCGGATGCAGATCCGGCAAGGATTCTCCGCGCCGGTCACCGAGTTTAGAAAGCCCAGCGAGTTGTTCTTCACCACGGCGCGGATGGAGGCGTCGTGGCCTGAGGGCAAATTGCCGTTCGTTTGGTAAGTGATGGCGTACCGGACCCCTTCGCGCACCGCGTGTTGCAGCGTACTACGGGTCATGATCACCAGGGAGTAGTCGAAGATTGCCACGATCATGGCCATCAACGGCACGAAGACGAAGGCAGCTTCCACGAAGGCACTACCCCGGCGGGGATTTCGGTCTCGAGACGGTGGAGAATGTTTTTGCGGCATGACTTTACTTCTCGCTTCAAAACTTGGCATCGGGCAACTCCTGGAACCAAGATCCTGGGTTTCCAGGTACTCATAGACTAAACCCGGAATCGGGAGCAGAAAAGAGAGAAAAGTCCCAGTACCTTGGCACACGGGATAGTACTCGGTGGTTGGTTCTAAAGTCCCAGGACTAGTCCAGCCGTTTAGGCTATGATGTAGCTCTGTGATGCTTCTCGGCCGCACTACGGCGAAATTGAGCTGAGCGAGGGAGTGGAAGGGAAATCAGAAGAGGGAGAATGAGCCGCCGGCGAAAAAATCTGTTGACAGTTTTGGGATGCACCCTGCTAGGGGCCGGCGCCCAAGTGCTGTTTAAGTTGGCCGGCACGGCCCTCGGCCCGTCTCCCAGTCCGATGGCCATGATCGTCTGCCCGCCCCTGATTGCGGGCTATATCCTTTACGGGATCAGTACCATCCTCCTGAGCTTCGCCCTCCGCAACGACGAGCTTTCGAGCATGTACCCCATTATTTCCCTCACCTACGTGTGGGTCATGTTTCTTTCGGTCTGGTACTTCCGTGAGTCGCTGAACTTTTACAAGGTGCTGGGCGTGGCGGTAATCATGGGCGGAGTCGCCGTGCTGGGCTCGCCCGGCAACTCCGATCCGGCCAAGGACGGCTCTTCGCCATCGTGAGTACCTCGCTGCTGTCGCTTTTCCTCGTCGTGGTGGCCTCCTTCATCGGCTCCTTTGGCGCGGTGTTTCTGAAGGCCGGATCAAAGAACCTGAAGAGCAACCTGAAATCGCTCTTTACGAACTATCACTTGGCCATTGGCGGGCTGTTGTTCGTGATTTCTTCACTCTTTTTCGTGAAGGCCATCAGCCAGCCAGGCGCAGAACTCAGCGTCCTCTACCCCATGGTTTCCATGAGTTACCTCTGGGCGATGGTCTGGTCCCGCGTCTTCTTCGGCGAGCCTTTCACCCGCCAGAAGTTTACCGGCCTGGGCCTGATCATTCTGGGCATTGCCATCTTGCAGTTGGGCAAAAGTATCCGCCTAGAATAGCCTTTTCAAAAAGGTTACTCTGTAATTGTAAATATGTTTGACGAAGTCTCCGTCAAACATTTACACTCTTAAGCATCTGGTTTCGAGTTTTGGGGATCGGGAACGAGCAAAGATGAGACAGTTCCAAGGGTGGGCGGCGGCGATTCTCGCGCTGCTGGTTTGGTGCACGTACGGAGCGACCGCCGATTTGGGGTTCATCTCCGACGATTATGTCTATTTGGCCAGGGCGCGCGACTACGGCGGCGATTGCGGAGCCTTGTTCCGCGACGAGCTTTACCGTTCCCGCGCGACCACCATTTGGATCACCGCGCTTCTCGAACGGTGCTTTGGGTTAGCTCCCTTCGCCTACAACCTGGTTTCGCTTTTGGTGCATGGGGCGAATGTGCTTTTAATTTATGGCCTTGGCCGCTGGCGGGTAATCGGGTGGCCGGTGGCCCTGGTAGCGGCTGCTTACTTCGCCATTGCAGAGCGGCCGCACGAGGCGGTGATGTGGTTCTCGGCCCTGTCGGATTTGCTGGCCCTCACGTTTTCCCTTACTGCGATGCACGGGTTGCTCAGTTGGCTCGCGGGTCGGCAAACGGGCCTATTGCTGATGGCGGCGAGCTTCGCGCTGGGTTTGCTATCGAAAGAGTCGGCAGTGGCCATGCTGGCCATGCTCGCCCTCGTACTGGTTTTCGACGCCCGGGCCCAGCGGGCGCATTGGCTGGTGCTTCTGCCGTTAACGGCCTTCGCTTTGGTGTACGCGGGATTCATCTTTGCCGCCGGCGACCGTCACTTACATTTACAGGACGGCACCTTCGTCTTGGGGTGGCACGCCCTCCGAGTCTTGCTGACATCCAGCCTGAGGCTCTTATGGGTGTGGGGCGTGGCGGCGCTGGCGTTGCTGTTTTTGTGGCGGAAGGAACTGCTTCGGCATTGGCGCGCGGTCAGTTTCGGCCTGCTGTGGATGGCCCCTGCCTTGGCCCCGTATAGCTTCCTCACTTACATGAATGCGGTACCCAGCCGTCACGCCTATCTGGCCAATCTCGGCGTGGCACTGGTGATCGGGGTGGCCGGTTATGCGGCTTGGCAACGGTGGCGCAAACGCCATCTGTGGGCCGTCGGAGTATTGGCGGCGGCTCTGCTGCTCCACAACGTGGGCTACATCTTGATGCTGAAGAAGCCGGCCTTTGTGTCGCGGGCTCGCTACACCGAACAATTGATCGACCGCGCTAAGCACAGCCCACTGAACCCGCTCCCGATTTCGAGCCGGGAGTTCCCCTTCAGCCCCGAATTGGCGCACGACGCCATCCAGATTGGCACGGGGCAGAATCGCACCGTCATTTTCACCGAGTAAATGATCCACATTTATTTTTAGCTGGGAACAAAACGATCGCCTTCCTCGTCAGTATCATTAACAACAAAGGCAGACCGTCTCCGCGCGACCCCTTTCCCCAACAACAAATCGCGCGGCGACGCCTTAAACTTGGCGATAATTAAGGCATATGCCAGTCCTCGGGGATCAGCAACTCGCCGTTGAGTTGTCACGCATCCCGCATCTTCATTTACTTCCCTCCGAACCACTCGCTCGCCATACGCGCTTTGGCTTAGGCGGCCCGGCGCGATGGCTCGCCGATGCGCCAACGGTCGATGCCTTGGGTCTAGCGTTGACCCTGCTGCGACAGAGCGGGCATCCGTTCCTGTTGATCGGCGGGGGCACGAACCTGATCGTTTCCGACCAGGGCTTCGATGGGATCGTGCTGCGTTATCGCAATGAGCGACTACACCGGGAAGGCAACACGCTCACCATCGGCGCGGGGGCTGATCTGGAGCAGTTAGTCGATGCGAGCGTTGCGGCCGGTCTCGGCGGAGTGGAGTGCCTGAAGCGCATTCCGGGTTGGGTAGGCGCGGCCATTTACGGCCATGCCGGAGCCTATGGGCAGCAGATCGGCGATCGCCTGACCGACGTGACCTTCCACGACGGCTTCACCGTCCGTCGTTGGTGGCGCGACGAGTGCGGGTTCCGCTACCGTTGGAGCCGATTTAAGGAGCATCACGACTGGGTGATTTTGGCGGCCACGTTTTCGCTGGCCCCTGGCGACGGCCCGGCGCTGGCCGCGCGCGCGGAAGAGATCCGCGCGATCCGCGATGAGAAGTTTCCGCCTATGATGCGCTGCGCGGGGTCGATCTTCAAGAACCTGATCCACGCGGCGTTGTCGGCGGCGGTTCAGTCGCGCGTTCCGGCCGCCCTCGTCAAAGGCGGCAAGGTACCGGCGGCGTGGTTCCTGGAGCAGGTGGCGGCCAAGGGCTTCCACCAAGGTGGCATCCGGGTGGCGGAGTACCACGCCAACCTCATCTATAACGACGGCACGGGCCAAGCCGTCGAACTGGTGGGCTTAATCGACGAGTTGAAGCGGCGCGTGAGGGCCGAGTTTGGCATCGGGTTGGAAGAAGAAGTACAGTATGTGGGATTCTCAGATCGGGCGAGTTATTGAGCCGATGGGTACGGAAGAAAAGGCGAAATTGGCGTACCTGTTACCATTCACGTCGAATTCTTCCCCTTTCGGCCTTGTGGCATTCGCATCATTCGCCCGGCTGTGTTTCAATTGAAGATTAGGTTTTCTATGGCTTTACGTAATTTTCGGCCGAAGCGCTCGCTCATCGGAGCTTGGCGGCTCGCCCGTGAGTTGGGTTTGGTGGCAAAAGGCCTCGCCTCGTCTGACCATGTGGTGCAGGCGCACATCATCCCGATGCGGCGATGTAACCTCGACTGCGGCTACTGTAACGAATACGACGATGTATCGAAGCCCGTGCCGGTGGAAACCATGCTCGAGCGGGTGGACCACCTCGCGCGTCTGGGTGCTTCGCTCATCACGATCTCCGGCGGCGAGCCCCTGTTGCATCCGGAACTCGACCAGATCATTGCCCGCATTCGTTATCACGGCGCCATTGCCGGCATGATCACCAACGGCTACCTGCTGGTGCCTTCTCGCATTCAGCAGTTGAATGAGGCGGGCCTGGACCACTTGCAGATCTCGATCGACAACGTTACTCCGGATGAGGTGTCTAAGAAGAGCCTGAAGGTGCTCGATAAGAAACTGCAGATGCTGGCCGAGCATGCCGATTTCCACGTGAACATCAACTCCGTGGTGGGTGGCGGCGTACGGAATCCTGAAGACGCTTACACCATTGCCACGCGCGCGATCGAATACGGGCTGAGTTCCACCGTCGGCATCATTCACGATGGCCGGGGGCAGTTACAGGCTTTGCCGGAGGCAGTGCGCGAAGTCTTTTTCCGCGTGCGCCGGCTAAATAAGACCAGCTACGCGCGGCTGAATCATTTTCAGGAAGCGATCGCCCTGGGCCAGCCCAATAATTGGCGCTGCCGCGCGGGGGCGCGCTACCTCTACATTTGCGAAGAGGGCCTGGTGCACTACTGTTCGCAGCAGCGCGGGCATCCGGGCGTGCCGCTGGCGAGTTACACGATTAACGACATCCGGCGCGAGTATCTGACCGAGAAGGCTTGCGCGCCGAATTGCACGATTTCGTGCGTACACCAGACGTCGCTGATGGATTTCTGGCGAGACCCGCAGACGATTCCGGCGCCGCATTTCGAGAAACCGGAACCGCTGGTGCAGATCCAGTCCGCCGGGCATTA
>JBBQQS010000256.1:0-7575 GCA_038215525.1 Bryobacterales bacterium | reverse complement strand
ACCGATCAGCACTCCCTACACCAGGAACACCCAGCCTTTGTGATGCGAAATGCTAACCAGCCAGGGGAGTGCCGATAGGAAACTGGCGACCGTGGCTCCCAGACCGATCAGGACGAGCAGCGATGGAAGGGCGCAACAAAGCAGGGTGCCCACGGACGTGAAGAGCGAGAAGAAATTGAGCAGAGTGCGGCGCATGATCAGTTTCGATTCTGGACTACCAGGGGCACAGCGGCTTTCAGGTCCTTGAGGGGAGTGAGGCTGCCCCGGACGGTTTGAGCCTGAGCCGAAGGAAGACCCGGTGGCAACAGGTCGAAGAGTTGCTGCGTGCCACTCACCTTGAACTTGCCGGCTTGCACCTCTCCCCGCACGACGACTTTGGTTTCCTTGGGCGTGAAGCCGTTCTTGCGAACGGCGTCCCAAAGTTCATCGGGCCGAAGGATGTTTCCCGGTTTGAGCTTGACCGTCGCGAGCCCTCGGTTGAGGCTGACTTCCACTGACTCAACGCCGGGGAATTTCTTTAGTGCTCCGCGCACGGCGAAGGCGCAGGTCATTCAATCCATGCCGAAGATGGAGAGGTCCATTTGCAGGAACTCGGCACGGAGCGGGATGAGGACGGCGAGGGTGAGAATAAGGGCTTTCATATCGGAGACTCCTTTAGAAAAAATAGGCGAAATTGAGGGCGAAGCGTACCCGTTCCGTCGGCCAAAGTGGCGGATAGACGGGTGACGTGGCGCGGTAAACGGGGAACTGGACTCCGGCGGAAACGGCGATGTTTTTGTATACGCCGAGCGTCGTGGGTCCCAGGAAGACTTGGTGACTTTGGCTGTTTGGCCGCAAGATGCCGGCCCGTTGAAACTGGCCGGCCCTTTGAAACCCACCGGAGCGTTCGCCGGTGAGCTCGCCGAAGATGCGCCAGTCCCAGCCACTGTCGGTGCGCCACGAGGGGGGCCGGTAGGCGTAGGCGAGGGAGTAGAAGAGGATGTCGGGACGGCGATCGAGGGCGCCGCCCGAATAGCGCTGATAAGTGCTGCCGGCCCAGGCGTAGTGGCTACGCGAGGCAATGCCGGTGACACCGCCGACTATCACGCCGACCCCACCGCTAAGACCTTTCAGCGCGCCACCGGCGTCCTGCGGGCCAGGGAAGAGCAGGCCGCCGATCGCCGCGCTTTCAAAGCGGGAGCCGACGCCCGTATCCTGGCGATGAAAGCGCCAGATGCCCAGCGCTTCGACGTCTCCGCTCATGGAGGTAAAGGCGGACATCCGCGAAGGCGCGAACGGTTCCGCGCGCAGGATGACGGGTGCGGAGATGGAAACCTTCAGGTTCTCGGTGATGCCGTAACCGAGGGCCGGCCGAAACATGAAGCCGGATCCCGATCCGCCCCGGCCCATCAGGTTGAGATCGAGGCTCCAACCGCCACGGGGATTGGTGGGGGTGGCCAAGCCAAAGACGGGTCCGTGCCCGGAGGCGGTGAGGTTGGTCGGGGTGGTGCCCAGGACGATGAGGACCGTGGGCCATATGGCACGTTGCATAAACTGCTCCTTCTTGTTCTTACGCATAGCTATGGAAGCCGCGACGGAGAGCGAGTAGCAGCGAAGGTTAGATCAGGAAGGTGGAGTGGAGCACGAGACGGTCGGGCGGGGAATCGTCGGCGGGCGCGGCTTGGGTGCGAGCCACGGCCAGCGGCAGTGCTGGGGTCGGAAGGGGCGCGAAGGAAGGAGGCAGGTCCACCGCAAGTTCGATGGGCGCCGAGGCTGGTTCGAGAGAGATGCGCTTGCATTCCTTGGCCGTAGTCTTGGGGGCCGGCTTTTGGTTCTTACAGGAGCCATCCTTACGGCAGCAGGCTTTGGCCCCAGTGGCCGCGGTAGGGAACATAAAGAACTGCGGGCAGGAGATGCAGCCGCCCCAGAGAAGGGTGAGCACCATGAGGGCGGAAAGGACGAGACTGGAGACTGCGCGCACTACCCTGAGGCTACCACTGCGATAGCCGCTATATGATGGTGGTGATGACCTCGCCCGCATTTTTATTGCTCCTCGCCTTGCCCCTGTTGGCCCAAGATCAGACCGCCGGACAAAAAGCTTACGAAAGCCGCTGTGGCCGCTGCCATGGGGGCGATGGACGAGGCAGCGACATGGCGCCTTCCATCTTTCGCGGCCTCGGCACGCGCGACGACGCCCAACTAACGGCTTTGATCCGGATCGGGATTCCCGGGAAGATGCCAGGCAGCAATGTCGGCGAGGATGAACTGAAGGCCCTGATGGGCCACGCGCGCATGTTGCGGGTGCGGGCCATGCGGCGTCCGGTGGTACGGGAGACGGTGACCTTGACCGATGGCCGGACAATGGAAGGCGAGTTACTGGGCCAAGGATTTACCGACAAGCAATTGCGCAGTAACGGCAAGGTGTACTTACTCCGGCGTGTAGCCGGCGAGAAATATCGCGAGGTAACTTCGTCGGTAGATTGGCCAGGTTATAACGGCGATCCGCGGGGCAATCGTTACACGGCGATGACTCAGATTACGAAGGCGAATGTCGGCGGGATGACCGCCAAGTGGGTTTTTCCCATTCCCAATGGCGCGCGGCTGCAAGGGACGCCGGTGGTGGTGAACGGCATGATGTTCGTGACGAACGTGAACCAATGCTTTGCGCTCGACGCGGGCACGGGGCGGCAGATTTGGCATTGGCAGCGCCCGATTACTCCGGGGACCGTGGGTGCCGGCTCCAACCGCGGTGTGGCCGTAATTGGTGACCGGGTATTTATTGCCACCGACCATGCGCACTTAGTTGCCTTGAATCGGCACACGGGCGAAGAGATCTGGGATACCGAGACCGCAGACTATCGGCAAAGTTACTTTGCCACCGGCGCGCCTTTGGCCGTCGGCAATTTAGTGCTCACCGGCGTGGGCGGCGGCGAACATGGCACCCGCGGCTTTGTGGCGGCTTACGACGCACAAACCGGCAAAGAGGCCTGGCGCTTCTGGACCATCCCGGCCCGCGGCGAGCCGGGAGCTGAAACCTGGCAGGGCAAGGACCTCGAACACGGCGGCGCGCCCACTTGGCTGACGGGCACTTACGATCCGGAATTGGACACCATCTACTGGCCGATCGGCAATCCGGCCAAGGAGTATGACGGCACCGACCGCGGCGGAGATAACCTTTACTCCGACTCCGTGGTCGCGCTCGATCCGAAGACCGGTAAGTTGAAATGGCATTTCCAATTTACTCCGCATGACTTATGGGATTGGGACGCGACCGAAACGCCCGTCTTAGTCAACGCGGATTGGGAAGGGAAGCCGCGCAAGTTACTCTTGCATGGTAATCGCAACGGCTTCTTCTATGTGCTCGATCGCACCAACGGCAAAGTCCTGTTAGTGAAGCAGTTTGTGAAGAAACTCACGTGGGCCACCGGCATGACGCCCGAGGGGCGGCCAATTAAGGCGCCCAATCAGGAACCTTCGGCGGCGGGCACGTATGTTTGCCCCTCCCAGGACGGAGCCTCGAATTTCTACTCGCCCTCTTACATTCCCGCCACGGGACTTTTCTATTTTCAGACCTTTGAGAAGTGCAGCACTTACACCAAGCGCGACCAGGGCGATTGGACGCCGGGCAAGACTTATCTGGGCGGCGTACAGCAGACCGCGCCCGGCGTGGCCGAACACTATTTGCGCGCGCTCGACATCAAGACCGGCAAGACCGTCTGGGAGTTGCCCCAGCCCGGACCCGCCCAGGGTTGGGGCGGCACAATTGCGACGGCGACCGGGCTGATTTTCTTTGGCGAAGAGAACGGCGCCATGATGGCCGCCGATGCGACAACGGGCAAGCCCCTGTGGCGCTTTGAAACAAATCAGAACTGGAAGGCGTCGCCGATGGCGTATCAGTTTGACGGCAAGCAATTTATCGCCGGGATTGCCGGGGGCAATGTGTTAGCGTTCGGTCTGCCGGATTAGGTGCATGGCCGAATCCCTCCAGTGTGGCCAGCAGCTGGCTGGCGACCTAACAGATTTTCTGGCAAAAGATAGTGCTTCAGTGCTTACTGTCCTTCCTGGCCTAAGTCACACAAAACACATTGTTTATCTCCAATCGGGGCCATCCACGCGCATCCCCGGGTTTCCCCGGTAAGGTCCTCGCGCTTTACCTCCAGCAGGGCATCATCGGGGAGCATCTCCGCGTGGCGGCGGACGCCTTCTAAGTTCGGTTCCAAGAGCTTTGTTCTTCCTTCGGTTTGAAAGTAACACGAATCACGCCAGTTCTATCGCTTGCAGCGTGATCGCGCCCGATTTCACCAGTGAGCGCAGTTCCGGTAGGACGGCGCGGATGCGTTCCTCGGCATCGACGGCGACGATGACGATCGGCCGGTCGTCGGAGACGCCGAAGAGGCGGGTGTGGTGCACTTTGCCGTGAATGCCGTAACCCATCACGCCGCGCAAGACGGTGGCACCGGCAATGTGGGCGTGCAAAAGCCGGCGGACAATGGTTTCGTGCAAGGGCAGGTTATCGTCCTCGCCGCGATCGGTTTCCTTGAGATAGATGGTCAGTTGTAAGTGCTTCATCCGGCCGAATCCTTTCCGCGCGCGGTGAGTGCGTACATACTGGGCAGGGCCAGCAGGGTGAGTAAGAGCGTGGAGAGCAGGCCGCCCACGACCACGGTGGCCAAGGGGCGCTGGACGTCGGAGCCGATGCCGCTAGCGCGGGCGGCGGGCACCATGCCGAGCAGGGCGACCACCACCATCAGCAGCACCGGCCTAAGTTGGGCCAACGAGCCTTGGATGATGGCTTGGGGCACCGGCAGGTCAGGATCGGAACGGCGCAGGCGGTTGATTTCGGCGATGACGAGCACGCCGCTCATCACGGCCACGCCGAACAAACTGATGAAGCCCACGGCCGCCGAGACACTGAGGTTGATGCCACGAAGATAGAGGAAGAGAATGCCGCCCACCAGCGAGAACGGCACGTTCATCAACACCATACCCGCGTACTTGGCATTGCCGAACATGAAAAAGAGCAGGATGAAGATGATGGCGATGGTGATGGGGAGGATGACGGTGAGCCGCTTTTGCGCGCGCTGTAGGTTTTCGAATTGGCCGCCCCAATTTACTTCGTAACCGGTGGGCAACTGCACCGCGGCGGCGAAGCGCTTCTGGGCATCGGCGACGAAGCCGCCCTGATCTCGCCCCCGGATGTTGGTGCGGACGGTGATTTGGCGTTGATTCTCGCGGCGGGCGATAATGCTGGCGCCGTTCACCACCTTGATCTCGGCTAACTGCGATAAAGGCACGCGGCCGCCCTCGCGGGTGGGAATCAGCACGTTGCCAATGGCGGCGATATTGGTGCGGGCTTCGGGGATGTAACGCACGGTGATGTCGAAGCGGCGTTCGCCTTCGAACATGGTGCCGGAGGCGCGGCCACCGATGGCCATTTCGATGACGTCTTCCACGTCGCGGACGTTGATGCCGTAGCGGGCGACAGCCTGGCGGTTAATGCGCAGGCGGAGTTGGGCCTGGTCAGCCTCTTGCTCAATGGCGGTATCGGCAGCTCCGGGCACGGCGCGGATGACGGCGAGCGTGCGCTCGGCGTTTTGGCGCAAGGTGGCCAGATCGGGGCCGCGGATGATCACGGCGAGATCGGCGGCAGAGCCGGTTACCGATTCGGTGACGTTGTCGATGATGGGCTGGGTGAAACTAAAGCTGGTGCCCGGGATGCGGGCGTTTAATTTCTTGCGCAGCTCTTCAATCAGCACTTGTTTGTTGACGCCTGCGGGCCAGGTATCGTAGGCATTCAGGGCGAGGAAGAATTCATTGCGGTTAGGGCCGTAAGGGTCAGTGCCCGAGTCGTTGCGGCCCGATTGCGAGGAGACCAGCTTGACTTCGGGATACTCGGCGACAATGTTGCGGATCTGTCCGGCCACCTGGGAGGACTTCTCCAGCGACACGCCCGGCGGCAGCACGGCGCGGATCCAGATGACGCCTTCGTCGAGATTGGGGAGAAACTCGATGCCCAGCGCGCCGGCTAAGCCAAACGAAGCCACGACCATGGCCCCTGAGCCGCCAAAGACCAGCCACGGCTGCTTCACGGCAAAGTTCAGTACGCTCTCGTAGCGCTTGGCGAGCCAGGGCAACAAGGGGTTTTCCCAGCTCTTCGAGCCATTACGGAATAAATAAGTGGCGAGCACGGGAATGAGAGTTAAGGCGAGTAACATCGAACCGAGTAAGGCATAAGAAACCGTGAAGGCCATGGGGGTAAATAATTTGCGTTCGACGCGTTCGAGAGTAAAGAGCGGAATGTAAGCGGCGATGATGATAATCAGCGAAAAGAAAATGGGCCGTTCCACTTCGAGCGCGGCATCGCGTATCGCGGCCATCACCCCGCCATCGGCCTGGAAGCTGGGTTGATGCTCGCGATGATGCAAGGTATGCAGGATATGCTCCACCATCACCAGGGTGGCGTCGACGATGATGCCGAAGTCCAGCGCGCCCAGGCTGAGTAAGTTGGCGGGAATGCCGGAAAAATGCATGCAGACGAAGGCGAATAGTAATGACAGCGGAATGGTGACCGCGGTAAGTAAGGCGGCGCGGAGGCTGCCGAGGAAGAAGAATAAGACGACGAGAACAATGCCCAGGCCTTCCAGCAGTGTATGGGTGACGGTGCTCAGGGTGTTATCCACTAAGTCAGTACGGTCGTAAATGGCGGAGAGCTTGACGCCGGCGGGAAGGCGATTTTCGTTCAAGTCGGCGACGGCGAGCTTGATCGATTTCAGCACGTCGGTGGGATTTTCGCCGCGGCGCATCAGGACGATGCCTTCTACGCCGCCCGTGGTTTTGCCGACGCCGAAAATACCGGTGGGGGCGGCAGCGCCTAACTGCACGCGGCCTATGTCTTTCACAAAGACGGGGACGCCTTTGTTTTCCGTCACCACGACGTTCTCGATGTCGGAGATGTTCTGGATGAGGCCGACGCCGCGGATAACCATAGCTTGTTGCTGGTTATCCAGCAAGGCACCGCCGGCGTTGCCATTGTTAGCTTTGACGGAGTCGGCGATTTGGGCGATAGAAAGGCCGAATTTCGAGAGGGCCGAGGGGTCGACGCGGATCTGGTATTCCTTAATCAGCCCACCGAAAGGAGTAACGTCCGCCACGCCGGGCACTTGCAGAAAGCGGGGGGCCACCACCCAGTCCTGCAGTTCGCGGAGTTGCCTGGAATCGAGATTAGCGCCAGATATCGTGTAGCGATAGAGCTCACCGATGGGCGTGGAAAGCGGACCGAGGCCAGGCGTAACCCCGGCGGGCAGGTCAGCATCGCGGAGTTTTTCGAGCACCACTTGGCGGGCGAAGTAATCGTTGGTGCCGTAGTCGAAAGTAAGTTCGACAACGGACAGACCGAAGATCGTCCGCGAACGCCGGGCGATGACATTGGGGGCGCTATTCAGGGCGCGCTCAATGGGCACGGTGACCTGTTGCTCCACCTCTTCGGCGGCGCGGCCATCGAACTGGGTGACAACAACCACCTGGGTATCGGAGATATCCGGGTAGGCTTCGATCTTCAGTTGTGAGAAGGCCCACCAGCCAGCACCGATCAAGGTG
>JBBQQS010000255.1:0-7693 GCA_038215525.1 Bryobacterales bacterium | reverse complement strand
ACGAACCTTTATTCCCTACACCGTCACTGCCCTCTGGAATAACCAGCTCTTCTCAAAGCCCAAACCTAACTTCCCCATAAACCGCTGATAAAAAGAAACTTAGGATTGAGTCGGTCTCAATCCTAAGTTGTTTCACATGATCAGGTTGGAAGAAGTTTGGCGCGGAGACAGTTTTTTGTTGCCTACTGCCGTGATCAATGCTATTTTTCTAGCATGTGCTGGAAAAGTAGCACATCGCAAACATGAACGCCCCCACACTCAGCCGCCGAGAACGACAAATCATGGATCTGGTGCACCGTTTGGGCAAGGCCACGGCTGCCGAGATCCGCGCCGCCATGGCCGATCCGCCAAGCTACTCGGCGGTGCGCGCTCAACTTCGTACCCTTGAGGAGAAGGGCCATCTGCGGCACGACTCGTTGGAACTCCGCTACGTCTACTCGGCCATCGAAAGGCGCGAGAAGGCCCGGCAGGGTGCCCTACGGCACCTAGTGAACACATTTTTTGGCGGCAGCCCCGCGGAGGCCGCGATGGCCCTCCTCGATGAAGAATCCACTCAATTGAGCGCCGCTGACATCGCCCGCCTGCAAGCCATGATCGCCGCGGCTAAGGAGGGAGGGCAGTAACCATGCTCGACTTTGCCCTCACCCTAGGCCTGCAATCTACCCTCGTGCTCGCCATGGCGGGACTCCTGGCCACGCTCTTCCGCCGCGGCAGCGCCGCCCAGCGCCACTGTCTTTGGACCATCGCCCTCGGTATTCTAGCCGTCCTCCCCTGGTGGCCGGAACAAGGCTGGACCTGGCGCAAGGATCGAATCGCAGTCCCCGCCGGCGTCTCGGACCGGATGGTGATCCGGGTCAGTGCCGAACCCGAGCCCTTCGATTGGCCCGCTGCGTCTCAACCGGTCTGGATGCTCGGCGCGGGATTGCTGCTTCTTCGTCTAACCGCCGCGCAATGGCGCTGTCGAGCGATCCGGCGGCGAGCCCGACCGGGCCGGAGCGGTTATCTTTATAGTCCCGAGGTGTATGGGCCGCTCCTTTGCGGGCTTTGGCGTCCGCAGGTTCTTCTGCCGGTCTCGGCTGAACACTGGACCGAAGAACGGCTGCGTGTCGTGATGCTACACGAACGGACCCACGTCGAACGCTGGGACCTTTGGTGGATGACGATGGGCCAAATCGTGGCGGCCGTCTTTTGGCCGCAACCGCTCGTCTGGCTCGCCCTGCGGGCGCAGCGAATCGAAAGCGAACAGGCCTGCGATGACTGCGTCGTGCAGGCGGGAGTGAAGGCGAGTTGTTATGCGGACCATCTGGTGGCGATCGCCTCGTCACCGGAAACCTTGGGATTGGGAAACGAACGATGGATGACGAAAGGAGGCCTAGCCATGGCACAACAAAGTCAATTGGAGCAGCGCGTACGGGCGATGCTGAATCCGGTGGTATCGAGAGCGGGTGTGGGGAAAGCGAGCGCGGCGTTTGCCGTCCTGGCCGGCGTGGCGCTGTTGGCGCCCGTGGCCGGTTGGAAGGTGGTGGGGCAAGAAATCAAAAGCGGCGACGGCATTCGCGGCGTTGTGACGGACTCCAGCGGCGCGCGAGTGCCCAACGCCAGGGTGACGTTGATCTTCCCGGCGCCTACCGGCCCGATGGCGGGGATGCGCATTGCACGCCGCGAGATTACCCGCAGCGATGCCGCCGGTGAGTTCCGGCTTCCCTCCATCCCCACGGGTAACTACACGATGCAAGTAGAACAAGCTGGCTTTGCGCGGCTGGAGCAGGCGGGGATCGCGGTCGACGAGGGCAAGCCGTCCGAGTTGCGCCTGGTGCTGAATGTCGGGGGCTTGACAGAGACGGTCCAGATGAACGGCGAAGCGCAGACAGGTGCCGTCGCGGGCACACCGCCTTTGCCGCCTCCACCGCCGCCGCCGCCGCCGCCGCCGCCCGGTGTCCGTGAGGCTCTTTCGAACGGCACCGCACTGGCCGCCGGCCAATCCGCCGGCGGACCCATCAAAGTCCGCGTCGGCGGCAATGTGATGGCGAGCAAGCTGGAAGTGAAAGTCACACCGCTTTACCCGCCGGAGTGCAAGGCGGAACGTATCCAGGGGACCGTTTTGCTTCGGGCGGTAATCAGCAAAGCCGGCGTCGTGCTCGACTTTCAACCGGTGAACGAGTTCGTCGACGCCCGGCTGCGCGAGGCAGCTAGCGCCGCCGTCCGGCAATGGCGTTACCGGCCTACCCTGCTGAATGGCGAGCCCGTTGAAGTGGTGACCGAAATCGAAGTCAACTTCACATTGACAGCTTGAGGACGCAAAAACATCCAGTCCGACTCAATCATAAATTCCTCTAAATCAATAGATTAGAGGGAAGTTTGGTTGACGTTGAAAGTCGCGGGCCTTGATTTCGGGTACCCTTGTTGCATGCCTGACCTCTCCCAAGTCGAACAGCGCATGCGCGAGGACTGGAACGCCCGCGCAGACGAGGACGCCTACTACTACGTCGCCTTCGGCCGGCGTGAGCAGGCCGATGGCGAGTTTGACGAGACCGGCATCGAAGTCGTCGCCGGACTCGAGTGGGAACTGAAGCGGGTGCCCTCGACTCACCCCCGTTCCCGGCGAGCGCTCGAAATCGGCTGCGGCCCGGGCCGGTTGATGCGTCCCATGGCCGAGCACTTTGGCGAGATCCACGGTGTCGACGTAGCCGACGCCATGATCGCCCGGGCCCGCGAACGGCTCGCCCGCATCCGCCACGCCCACGCCCACGTCGGCACCGGCTCTGACCTGTCGCAGTTCGCCGATGCTAGCTTCGATTACGTCTACTCCTACGCCGTTTTTCAACACATCCCCTCGCGCGACGTGGTCTTCAACTACCTCGCCGAGGCGGTCCGCGTGCTGAAGCCGAACGGGCTGGTCCGCGCCCAGGTGAATGGCCTGCCGCCCGAAGCCCGGGTGTATGATACCTGGAGCGGTGTGCGCATCACTCCCGCCGAAATCCGCGATTTCTGCCGCGCACACGAACTCTTGCTGCTAGCCCTCGAAGGTCAGCATACTCAGTACATGTGGACCACCTGGCAGAAGCCGGGCACCGGCAACGAGGCCTTGGGACAGGTCCGCATCCGCCGCATCACCAATGCGGATTCATCCGAGCCCGTCGCCCCGGCCCGCGGTCGCTGGGCCTCCATCTCGGCCTGGATCGAGGGCCTGCCACCCTTGGCCGACCTCCTCTCGCTTGACCTCCAGGTCGCCGGCCAGAGCGCCAACCTCACTTACCTCGGCCGCCCCGAACCCGATGGTCTGCGGCAACTGAATGCGATCCTTCCTGCCGGCTTGTCCACCGGACTCAACCCCGTCCAACTGTTTTGGCAGGGTAAGCCGTTGGCCGAATCCCGCCTCCGCATCGTTCCCACGCCACCGCCGGTGCCCCGTATTCTAGACGCCTCCGATGGGGTGAATCTGCTCTCCGGACGCCGCATTGTCTCGCACTCCGTGAAACTCTTCCTGGAGGAGTTTGCGCAGCCCCAGGATCTGGAGATTCTCATCAACGATGAGCCACAGCCGGAGAAGGACGTCTTCTGCACAGACCCCATGCCACCCCGGCACGAGGTGAATTTCCGCATACCCGCCGATGCGCCAGCGGGTCCCCTCACGGTCAGGCTGACCTACCGTGGCCGCAGATTCGCGCCGCTGCTCTTTGAACTAGTGTCGTAAACTGCCACAAATCTAACAGTTTCAAACACTTACGCGTCGAAAACGGTCGCCTGATTCTCTATGTTATTGATACTAAATGATTTATTTAGATCCGCCGTACTCGCCCTAAACTTCACTTCCCCCTAACACCATCATCCAAAAAGACTTATGATTGAGTCGGCCTCGATCTTTAGGCAAAACATTTCTCGTGTCAATGTTTCAGCTGCCCCCGCCCCCATCTGTGGGGACGTTTTCCTGCGAATTCGGTAGTTTTCCACGGCGTTCAAGCAGTTATCCACAACGGACCGGGCTACACTCAAACCGGTTGCTGAGCACCTAAGGGCCACTCGACTTTTTCTCAGGGAAATCCCTGAGGCCGGGGTGGTTACGATTTCATGAAGTCCTCTCCTCACGATACCCGCAAGTGTATGTACCATCTGTAGATAAAGTGCTTGACTGACCACTACATATTGGGGCATCATCGTAGGGCTTACCCGATCTGTGTCTAGGGAGTAGACGCGGATGAACCACAAAAATAAGAACAAAGAGGAAGAATCAATGGGACAGTTGGCCGTCGCACTCAGTGCGAAGTTGAATATGCCGAAAAAGCCGCTTCTGCGCGAAAACCGCAGCGGAATTTCGTTCCCCCGCTATTTCACGGCCCGGCTTGAGAATGGTCGGACTCCTTACGACGAGATTCAATGGGAGCGGCGTACCGCCTCCATTGGCAATGACAAAGGCGCGGTAATCTTCGAACAGCGCGACGTCGAGATTCCCAAAGACTGGTCCCAGACGGCGACCAATATCGTCGCCAGCAAATACTTCCACGGCAAGATGGGTTCGCCCGAACGTGAGACCAGCGTGAAGCAGTTGATCCACCGCGTCGTCGACACGATCGCCGAGTGGGGCATCGCCGACCGCTATTTCAAGTCCCGCGAGGATGCCGAAAACTTCCGCAGTGAACTCGCCCACCTGATGCTCACCCAAAAGGCCTGCTTTAACTCGCCGGTTTGGTTCAACGTCGGTGTCCGCGGCGAAAAGCGCGGCTACGGCTGGTTTTGGGACGAAACCACCCAAGCCATCCACAAGCTGCAGCCTGAAGATTCGCGCCCCCAATGCTCCGCCTGCTTCATCGTCTCGGTCAAGGACTCGCTCGAAAGCATTCTTGATCTTGCCAAAACCGAAGGCATGCTCTTCAAATGGGGCTCCGGCACCGGCTCCAACCTCTCGAGCCTGCGCGAAGAGAACGCCATCCTCTCCGGTGGCGGCCGCGCTTCCGGCCCGCTCAGCTTCATGAAGGGCTTCGACGCTTTCGCCGGCGTCATCAAGAGCGGCGGCAAGACGCGCCGCGCCGCCAAGATGGTCGTGCTCAATGCCGAACACCCCGATATCGAAAACTTCATCTGGTGCAAGGCAAAAGAAGAGAAGAAAGCCCACACGCTGATCGAGCAAGGCTACGATGCGTCGCTCGACGGCGAAGCCTACGGCTCGGTCTTTTTCCAGAACGCCAATAACTCGGTCCGCGCCAACGACGAGTTCATGCAAGCCTGCGAGAACGACACTGACTTCTGGACCAAGGCCGTCGGCACTGGCACCCCCGTCAAGCGCTTCAAAGCGCGCGACCTGCTGCGTGAAATCGCCGATGCCACCTGGCGCTGCGGCGACCCCGGCATGCAATTCGATACCACCATCAACACCTGGCACACCTCGAAGAACACCGCCCGCATCAACGCCTCGAACCCTTGCTCCGAGTACATGTTCCTCGATGACTCGGCCTGCAACCTTTCGTCGCTCAACCTGATGAAGTTCCTCTCGCCCACTGCGGAGTTCAACGTCGAAGCCTTCCGCCACGCCGTCGACACGATGATTGTGGCCCAGGAAATCCTGGTCGACAACGCTTGCTATCCCACCGACCGCATCGCGCTGAATTCGCATGAATACCGCCCCTTGGGCCTCGGATACGCGAACCTCGGTGCCATGTTGATGGCCATGAGCGTCCCCTACGACTCTGACCATGGCCGCGACCTCGCTGGCTCCATCACCGCCGTCATGTGCGGCCAAAGCTACCTCAGCTCGGCCCGTCTCGCCGATGCCGTCGGCCCCTGCGCCGGCTACGCACACAACGAGGAGCCCTTCCTCGAAGTCATCCGCATGCACCGCGACTCCTGCAAGCGCATCAACCCCGCCAACATCTCGCCCGAGCTCTACAAAGGCGCCTGGGAGTGCTGGACCAACGCTTATGAGCTTGGCCGCTCGGCCGGCTTCCGCAACGCGCAAACCACGGTGCTCGCTCCCACCGGTACCATCGGCTTCATGATGGATTGCGACACCACCGGCATTGAGCCGGACCTCTCACTCGTCAAGTACAAGAAGCTCGTCGGTGGCGGCGTCATTAAGATTGTCAACCAAACCGTGCCTCAAGCTCTCTTGAAGCTGGGCTATCGCGAACCGCAAGCCAATGCCATCGTCAACCACATCGACTCCACGGGCACCATCGAAGGCGCGCCGCACATCAAGGATGAGCACCTCGCCATCTTCGATACTTCCTTCCGCCCCGCCAACGGCAAGCGCTTCATCCACCACATGGGCCATGTGAAGATGATGGCCGCCGTGCAGCCGTTTATCTCGGGCGCTATCTCGAAGACCATCAACATGCCCGAAGAGTGCTCGGTGGACGAGATCATGAACGCCTATCTCGAAAGCTGGCGCATGGGCCTGAAGGCCGTCGCCATCTATCGCGATAACTCGAAGCTGGCGCAGCCGCTCTCTTCGGGTTCTGCGAAGGGCGAGAAGAAATCGAACGCCCAGGTGGCCGCGGCCGCCGCGGCGCTGGTGCCGCCGAAAGTGGAAGAGCGGATCGTCTACAAGCCGATTCGCCGCAAGCTCGCTGACGAGCGCGCTTCCATTACGCATAAGTTCTCCATCGCCGGCCACGAAGGCTATATCACGGTGGGCCTCTACGACGATGGCCAGCCGGGCGAAATCTTTCTCTCGATGGCGAAGGAAGGCTCGACGATTTCGGGCATCATGGATAGCTTCGCCACCGCGGTATCTTACGGTTTGCAATATGGCGTGCCGCTGAAGTTCTACGTGGATAAGTTTAGCCACGTGCGCTTCGAGCCTTCGGGTTGGACCAACAATCCCCAGGTGCAGTACGCCAAGTCGATCATGGACTACATCTTCCGCTGGATGGGCGCGAAGTTCCTGGGGCCGGAATATTCGGTGAGCGAGGCCGGCGACGGCTTAATGCTGAAACCGACCGAGCCCGAAAGCCAGCAAAAGCTGCAGTTCGAGCCGGTAACGTCGGTCGCCGACTCCCCGGTTTGCCAGGTGTGTGGTTCCTTGATGACGCGCAATGGGTCTTGCTTCAAGTGCGAGAACTGCGGCGGCACCAGCGGCTGCAGTTAGTCCGGACCTAAACAGAGTAGGAAGGCCCCGCCGAAAGGCGGGGCTTTTCTACGTTGAACGACCAGGTAGCAGACCAGCGCTGGCCGTGAAACGTGGATCTAAAGGCGGAGGAGGAAGACGACGAAGGAGGCGAGGCCAGAGAAGATCGCGATACTCCCCCAGGTCCGAAGCGCCGGAAGCGACCACCACATGTAAAGGCCGGAGGCGATCCAGAGGACGAAAGCGAGGCAAACCAGGTCGATCAGCACGGCCCAAAGCAGGGGAAACCAGCGTTCATCTTCGAAGCCGCCGCGGGCGTGCATGCCGGTAAGAAAATGCTCCCAGCGAAACCGCCTGTTTTCGGCGACGAGGCGCTTCTCTTCGATAAAGTATTGAAACTGCGTAGCTTTCCAGAACGTGTGTGCGTAGATGTTCAGCTGTTTGGGCCCGGCGCGGTAAACGCCGTAGGCCCGCTCCTCTAAATGGAAGTCGCGCAAGACCTTAGCGCCCAGGGGTTTGAGGGGGCCGGTGGCCGGAATCGGGCCTAGGTCGTAGGGCCCTTCGAAGGTCCTGGTCCAGAGGGGGAGTCCTTGCGCCTTGTCGCGAGCCTCGAAAAAATCGCCGTGGGAGAAG
>JBBQQS010000254.1:0-7726 GCA_038215525.1 Bryobacterales bacterium | reverse complement strand
CCATCAATGGCCAAGTACTCGCCAGTCTCGACGTTCGCCATGCCGACGATGCCAAACGGCATGCCACCGTCCAGCGCCTTGTTGCCACCGCCCAGGCCATCTCTGCCAAGCGCGAACTAAACGTAACAGCCCAACTCAATCTCGACCAGCCCGCCGTGCCCCTGCACGCTGGGCTCACCGAGCAACTCGCCTGCGCTGCCGGGCCGAATGCCCACCGCATGACGAGCGGCGCTGGCCACGATGCGATGATTCTCGCGCCGCACATGCCCACGGCGATGCTATTTTTGAGGAGCCCCGGCGGGATCAGCCATCATCCGGACGAGACCGTTCGGGTGGACGATGTCGCCGCCGCGCTCGAAGTGGGTATGCGATTTCTGAGGGATTTCCATGTTTGATCTGATCATCCGTGGCGGCACGGTCATTACCGCCGAAGGCCCGCGCGAAGCCGATCTGGCCATCGTCGACGGGCGTATCGTCGCTTTCGAAGAAGGACCTGCCGCCAAGGAAGAGATCGACGCCCGCGGCTGGCATATCTTTCCCGGTGTGATCGACTCGCACCTGCACTTTAACGAACCCGGCCGCACTGACTGGGAGGGCGGGCGAACCGGTAGCCATGCCCTCGCCGCCGGGGGCGGTACGGCCTTCTGCGATATGCCGCTCAACTCGACGCCCTGCACCACCAACGCCGCCGAGTTCTCCCGCAAACACGAGGCGCTGGCCGCCAGTTCCATTACCGACTTCGGCCTTTGGGGCGGGCTCGTCCCCGGCAACCTCAATCACCTCGCCGGCTTGGCCGATGCAGGCGTGATCGGCTTCAAGGCCTTCCTCTCCAACTCCGGCCTGCCCGAGTTTCAACACTCCGATGACCTCACCTTGCTCGAAGGTATGCGGGAGGCCGCGCGACTCAACCTGCCCGTTTCGGTGCACGCCGAAAACGACGGCATCACGCACCACCTTTCGCAACGCGCACTCGCCCACGGACGCACCGGCGTGCGCGACTTCCTCGCCGCCCGGCCCGTCATCGCCGAAGTAGAAGCCATCTCTCGCGCACTGCTGTTTGCCGAAGAGACTCAGGCCTCGTTGCACATCGTCCACGTCAGTTCCGGGCGGGGCGTCGCCGTGGCGGCTGAAGCCCGCGCGCGTGGCGTCGACGTGACGATTGAGACCTGCCCGCACTATCTCTTCTTCACCGTCGAAGACGTGGAACGCATTGGCGTGGCGGCCAAATGCGCGCCGCCGATTCGCGCCGAGGATGACCGCGAAGCCCTGTGGGCCGCCGTGCTCGATGGCACGCTCGACCTGATTGCCTCCGACCACTCGCCCGCGCCGCCCGAGCAGAAGTCCGGGGACTTCTTCCGCGCCTGGGGCGGCATCGCCGGGGTGCAGAGCACGCTCGCCGTGCTGCTGGAAGGCCACCACACTCGCGGGTTGCCGCTGGCGCGCATCGCGCATCTGCTGGCCGCCAAACCTGCCGCGCGTTACCGGTTGGCGAACAAAGGGCGCGTTGAGGTCGGCTACGATGCTGACCTCGCCTTGGTCGAGCTCGGTGTGCCCTATCGGCTGGAGCATCTCCACCAGCGCCATGCCATCAGCCCGTACCTGGGCCACACCTTCCGCGGCGTCGTTCGCCGCACCATCCGCCGCGGCGAGACGATTTTTGCCGATGGGCACATCACTGCCCGCTCTTCTGGAAAGCTTCTGAAACCATGCACCAACTAGGCCACACTCGCAGTCGCCACTGCGCTGACCATCTGCTCCAGACGCCCGACACGTTCGTCCGTGCGCCTTGGCCGGGGATGACCAATGCCACGGCCATCGTCCACACGGCACCGGCGGCGGGGGCGAAGTTTGTCCAGTACACGGCGGAGTTTGCGGCTCATGGTGAACTGGCGGCGGGCGAGCATCAGCGCTTTGTCTATGTGCTCGAAGGGGAACTCGAAGCCTTGGGGAAGACGCTTAGTGCGGGCGCCTACGCTTACTTGCCAGCGGCTGAGAGCCGCATCGCTTCTGCCGATGGCTGCCGCGTGGCGATTATCGAAAAGCCGTATCAGCCGTTGGCCGGCGTCGCCACACCCGCTGGCTTCGTGGGTGCCGAGCGCACCATCGTGCCCCAGCCTTTGATGGGTGATCCCGACCTCGAAGTCCGCTCGCTCATCCCCGCCGACCCCGCCTTCGACTTCGCCGTGAATACCATGACCTTTGCTCCCGGCGCCGCCTTGCCGATGGTGGAAATCCACGTGATGGAGCATGGCCTGCTCTTCCTCGCCGGCGGCGGCATCTATCGTCTGGGCGACCATTGGTACCCCGTCACCGCGGGCGATTTCATCTATATGGCGCCGTATTGCCCGCAGTGGTTCGGCGCGCTCGGCAAGACGCCTGCGAAGTACTTGATCTACAAAGATTGGAACCGCCCGGCATGATCTCGATTGACCAAGAACGGCTCTCGCGTGAACTCGAAGCACTCGCCGCCTTTACTGACGCGCCCGCGCCCGCCGTTACGCGCGTCGTCTTTACTTCGACGGATCACCAAGGTCGCGACTATGTGAAAGGCCTTTGCCGCGAAGCTGGACTTGACATCCGCGAAGATGCCGTCGGCAACACTTTCGCGCGCTGGCCCGGCCGCGATCCGCAACTGCCTGCCGTCGCCACGGGTTCGCACATCGACGCGATTCCTAACGCGGGCCGCTACGATGGCACGGTGGGCGTGCTGGGTGGCCTGGAAGCGATCCGCGCTTTGCAACGGGCCGACGCAACCTCTAAGCGGTCGCTCGAACTGCTGCTGTTTACGTCGGAGGAGCCCACGCGCTTTGGCATTGGTTGCCTGGGCAGCCGTCTGCTCTCGGGTTTGCTGAAGGCCGAAGCCGGCGAACAACTGCGCGATCGCGACGGCGTTACCTTGAACCAAGCTCGCCAGGGCTTTCCCGGCAACCTCGCTTCAGTGGCCATGAAGGCCGGCCACTATCACGCGTTCGTTGAACTGCACATTGAGCAAGGTCCGCTGTTGGAGCAAAGCGGCATCGGCCTCGGCGTGGTGACGGCCATTGCGGCACCGGCCAGCCTGCGCGTCACCATCGATGGCGAAGGCGGGCACGCGGGGGCCGTACTGATGCCCCAGCGTCGCGATGCCTTCCTCGCCGGCGCCGAACTCGCTCTGGCCGTCGAAGCCGCTGCGCTCAGCACCGGCGCCATCGACACCGTTGGCACCGCGGGGCTCTGCCAGGTCTTTCCCGGCGCCGTCAACAGCGTGCCCAGCCGCTGCTATATGGAGCTCGACATCCGCGACATCGACGAGGCCCGGCGCGACCGCGTGCTTGCCGCCATTGCCGATGCGGCTGACGACATCGCCTGCCGCCGCCGCGTGAAGATCACCATCGAAGTGATCAATGCCGACCCGCCCGCCACCTGCGCGCCGCTGGTTGTAGAAGCGCTCGCGCAAAGTTGCGACGTGCTGGGCCTCCCCTACCAACGCATGATCAGCCGCGCCTATCATGACTCGCTCTTCATGTCGCGCATCGCCCCCACCGCGATGCTGTTCATCCCCTGCCGCGCCGGCGTTAGCCATCGGCCGGATGAGTACTCCACTCCGGAGCACATCGCCCAAGGCGCGCTCGTGCTTGCCCACACCCTGGCTGCTTTGGCGAGCTAACGGGGGTACAATCAGGAGCAGTATGCCCACCAGCAGAAGACTCTTCCTGCAGACCTCCACGGCTGCCTCGCTTGCGGCCCAGCCGCGTAAGCTTTCGCCCAATGACAAGATCCGGGTCGCCCTCATCGGCGCGGGCGGCATGGGGACGGCCGATGCCAACTCTTCGCTCGCCTCGGGCGCCGAGATTGTCGCCGCCGCCGATTGCTACACCGGTCGCCTGGAACGCGCCAAGGAGACTTGGGGCCAGCAACTCTTCACCACGCGCGACTATCGCGAGATTCTCGCCAAGCCCGACATCGATGCGGTCATCGTCGCCACGCCCGATCATTGGCACGCCCAAATCGCCATCGAAGCCATGAATGCCGGCAAGGACGTCTACGTCGAAAAGCCGATGGTGCAGAAGATCGCCGATGGGCGCCTCGTCGTCGAGGCCGCCAAGAAGACCGGGCGCATTCTGCAGGTCGGTAGCCAGCGCGTGAGTTCGCTGGTCTACCAAAAGGCCAAGGACCTTATCGCCGCCGGCGCCATCGGCAGGGTGAACATGATCGAAGCCTGGTGGGATCGCAACTCCGCCGTCGGCGCCTGGCAGTACACCGTGCCGCCCGATGCTTCGGAGGCGACGGTCGACTGGAATACCTTCCTGGGCAAAGCGCCCAAGGTCCCCTATGACCCTTTGCGGATCTTCCGCTGGCGGAACTATCAGGATTACGGCACCGGCGTCGCGGGCGATCTCTTCGTCCATCTCTTCTCCGGCATGCACTACATCATGGGTGTCACCGGTCCGAACCGTGTTTACGCCACCGGCGGTCTGCGTTATTGGAAAGATGGCCGCGACGTGCCGGACCTGTTGCTCGGCCTTTACGACTACGCGCCTTCGGCTAAGCACGGCGCGTTTAACCTCGCTTTGCGCGTCAACTTCGTCAGTGGCGCGGGCGAAACCCAGGGTGTCCGTTTCGTGGGTAGCGAAGGTGTGCTCAATTTGGGCAGCACCGTCAGCGTCAGGCGTACTCCGCGCGAAACCGAACCCGGCTATACGCTCGATAGCTTCGACCGGGCCACGCGCAAAAAGATCCTGGCCGCCTATCGGCAGAAATATCCTGAACAACGCGCCAACGCCGATAGCATTCGCCCCAATAGCGAAGATCAATACGCGCCGCCGCCGCGCTATAACGACCATCTCGATCATCACCGCAATTTCCTCGCCGCCGTCCGCAGCCGCAAGCCGGTCACCGAAGATGCTCTTTTCGGACTGCGCGCCGCCGGACCCGCGTTACTTTCGAATCGCAGTTACTTTGAAAATAAGATCCTCGGCTGGAATCCCGAGACCTGTCAGGAAGCGTAAACCATGCAGAATAATAAGCTTCAAATTGCCTTAATCGGTTGCGGCGGCATGGGCCAAGGCGACGCCGCCAATGAAACCCGCCTCGGTGCGAAGTTAGTCGCCGCGGCGGACATTTACGATGGCCGTCTGCAGCGCATGCGCGAGACTTACGGTAACCAGATCTTTACTTCGCGCGACTATCGCGAAGTGCTGGCTCGCCCCGAAGTGGACGCCGTCCTGGTCGCGACGCCGGACCATTGGCACGCCCGCATTTGCATCGATGCCCTCAATGCCGGCAAACACGTCTATTGTCAAAAGCCCATGGTGCAAAAGCCTGAAGACGGCCATCCGGTGATTGAGGCGTGGCGTAAGTCCGGCAAAGTATTCCAAGTGGGCAGCCAATATGTCAGTTCGCCCATTTATATTAAGGCCAAGGAACTCATTGCTGCCGGCGCCATCGGTGAGTTGAATATGGTGGAAGCTTGGCTCGATCGCAATACGGCGCTCGGAGCCTGGCAGTATTCTATTCCGCCCGATGCCTCGCTCCAAAATATTGACTGGGACCGATTCCTCGGCAGCGCCCCCAAGCGCCCCTTCGAACCCATTCGCCTCTTCCGCTGGCGTAACTACCGCGACTATGGTACTGGCCTCGCCGGCGACTTATACGTCCACTTACTCAGTGGCTTGCACCTTGCCACTAATTCCCGGGGCCCGAACCGCATGTACGCCACCGGTGGCGTCCGCTTCTGGAATGACGGCCGAGATGTGCCCGACGTGATGCTCGCCACCTTGGACTATCCGCAATCCCCGGAACACGCTGCTTTCACCCTGGCCCTGCGCGTCAACTTCGCCAGCAGCGAACCGAACGAGCGCTTCGGCTTCCGCTTCGTCGGTAGCGAGGGTACTATGACTACGAGTTACAACACGCTGGTGCTTTCAAAGACTCCGCGTGAGCGCGAACCCGGCATGAGCATCAATACCTTCCCGGCTAAGATGCAAAATCAATACGTCACCGAATATCGGAAGAAATATCCGGCCCGCCCACCCGTGGCGGAGCTTGATAACGAAGATCAGAAATTCCAAATGCGCGCCGATGCCCACCTGGAGCACCATCGTAACTTCCAGAACTCTATCCTGTATGGCGCCAAGCAAATCGAAGATCCCATCTTCGGCCTCCGCGCCGCTGGCCCGGCGTTACTTTGCAATGAGAGCATTTACACGCAGCAGATCCAGCATTGGGACCCGGAAACGATGCGCGTGACGAAGAGTTAACTCTTCGCCATCACCTGGGTTTTGGCGAGCTGGTCACCGAAGCGCTGGCCCTGAGTAATGAACAGCACTAACTCGCCCACATAGACCAGCGCGGCGATCGGCAGCGCGGCAAACGGCCCGATAAAGGGAATCATCGTCAAAAGCGATGGAATCGCGAAGGGAATGTTCCGCAGGATCAACTGCTGTTCGGTCGGGCGATCGCCATTGAGCCCAACCACTTCGAGCCCCAGCGCACGCTTGCCCAAACTGGGACGAAGCAGATCCCGGCAAAGCCAGTAAGCGATCAACCCCAGGCTAAACAGGGTGCCCACGAACGGAATTACGGATAGCAACGCGATTGGGATGCCAATCAGCCCATCAATGATAAACGCACCGATGCGCGGTCCAATCTCAGCTTTCTTCATTAACTGCCTCCTCTGCCGGACGCCGCAGTGAAAATCTGCGTGTAACGATAGTACAGGAAGTACTGCCGAAAAAAACGAAAAGTTAATTCCCCAGTCGGCTCACCGTCGTCGGCGTATCGCCCTTGTCGAGCCCGAAGTGCGGCTTATCCCGCGTGCCATCGATCTTCAGGCGCAGCAAGGTACCGGCACCGTCTTTGGCAAAGAAACGATCCGCCGGCTTCAGCACCCACCGCTTCCAGCCGGTTTGCGTCTGCGAGATTTTTGCAGCCAGGCGGAGCACCCCGCGAAAGTCAACGGTCTCTTCGGCGAAGCGGTAGCGGCCCACCAGGTCCAAATCGGCTCCCGGAATGTTCACCCCCAGACTGGGAAATTCGATCAGGCCGTTGGTCATATGGAATTCCCCCGCCAAATGCGTCCGCACCTCCTTCACCGTCGGATCCTTGGGCCTTCCTTGCGCTTTACTGCTCATCTCATCCACTTTGTCCTGCACGGTAGTGCTGGTGAAGTCGCCGTTTTCTATGAGGAATGTTCCAGACAAGCGTAGTTTGTCGATGGGCTCACCTTTGCCTGGCGGCAGCACCAGTTTCACCTTCAGCGCGATCGGCCCCTTCATCATCACCGGACCCTTCATAGCCAGCCGCATCAAATCTTCGATGTGGCCCTCCTGAAACTGGACGTCGAGATCGACGGTTTTACCCGCCTCGCCCTTGCCGCGCACCACCCCACCTCGAGCCGTAAAGCGCGTGCGCCCGAGCTTGGCTTGCACCGGATCGAGTAGCGTGTTGCCATTGCCGCCATCGATCACCGCATGATAGGTGGTCGTCAGCGGCATGGCGTTGCCCGCCATGGTCAAGCGAAAGTCGGCCATCCGCGTTTCGCCGTCGGCGATGATATGGTCAATCTGGCCAACGAATTTCCCAGTGGAGTTTAGCTTGCCGGCGATGCCCTTGAAGACGCTCAGGTCGGCGTCCTGAAAGTCGTAGGTGCCGTCCAGCGGTGTGTCACTCGGCTCATTGGCTACCCAAGGTCCGAAATGGCCTTTCGAATAGATCAGCCCTGGCGGCTTGGGGTTGGTGAGTTCGG
>JBBQQS010000253.1:0-7726 GCA_038215525.1 Bryobacterales bacterium | reverse complement strand
TGGCGGCGTGTCCGCTCCACAATGGCCAGGATGTAGTCGGCCAAGGCATCGTCAATCGCCACCGATTCCACCTGCCGCTGCAGCCGCATCAATTCACTGGTCTCGAGCACCTGCCGGCCGCCGGAGGCCGCACGTGCTGTCCCGCGCAGAATGGCCCGCTCGCTGGCGCGGTCCGGATAGCCGATCTCCAGTTTCATCAGGAAGCGGTCCAGTTGGCTTTCAGGCAGTGGATAAGTGCCGTGATGCTCGGCCGGATTTTGGGTGGCGATTACCATGAACGGCGCCTCCAAGGGATAAGTCCGCGCGTCCACCGTCACCTGATGCTCGTTCATCGCCTCCAGCAGTGCCGACTGCGTCTTCGGCGTCGCGCGGTTGATCTCGTCAGCCAGCAGAAAATTGGTAAACACCGGCCCCGGCTTAAACTCAAACTCGGTCGCTTGCGGACTATAAATGGTGACGCCGATAATGTCGCTTGGCAGCATGTCGCTGGTGCATTGCAGGCGATGGAAGCCGCAATTCACGCCACGCGCCAGGGCCGAAGCCAACGTCGTTTTGCCCACGCCAGGCACGTCTTCAATCAAAAGATGCCCGCGCGCCAGCAGGCAGACGAGCGATAGCCGCACCACTTCGTCCTTGCCGCGAATCGTCTCGCCGAGGGCGTCCTCGAGGTCACGCAGACGATCCGGCGGCACGCGGTCCATCACCGGCGAATCCACCGTCCCGGCCGGCGACTTGTGAGGGGTACTGTCCATGCTCTGCTTTGGCGCGATCGCCTGATTTTACCATGCACCCTGGTTGACCCGTCCGGTAAATGCATGCAACACTTCAATAGGTAGTGAAGTAATGAAGGTGTTATCGGCTCCCAAGAACGATTCCCCCGCCTGCGCCCCGGGCGAACATCGGCGGCGCCGCGTTCCCTCCCCGGCCTCTGCCGCCGCGCTCGAGCGTGCGGTACGTATCTTCAAAGCCCTCGGCGACCCGCCCCGTCTCCGTCTGCTGGCCGTCCTGGCGCAGGGCGAACTATGCGTTTCCGAGATCGCCGAAATCGATGACGATGGCCTCTCCACGGTCTCCCAGCGTCTCCGCGTGCTGCGCGCCGCTGACCTGGTCAGCCGCCGCCGCGATGGTCAGCACATTCTCTATGGCCTCGCCGACTCGCATATCGCCGAACTGATTTCGAATGCCTTGGCTCATGCCAGCGAAGGCCTGCCCGCCCCCAAATCCCCCAAAAGTCTCAAAAAAGGAGTGAAGTAAATCATGTCTTGTATAGCCCATCCCCAACACGAGCATCAGCACGGCGAAGGCTGCGGCCACCTCGCCATTGCCCACGGCGGCCACGTCGACTTCCTGCATGATGGCCACCTCCATCAGGCGCATGATGGCCACTACGACGAATGCGTGCTCGAAGTCTCCGACCAGAATCCGGCCGACTGCACTCCGGCGCATCTTTGCGGCGGCCATGATGCGGCCCATCTGCACGGGCCCGATTGCGGCCATCCCGCCGTTCCTCATGGCGATCATGTGGATTATCTGGTCGATGGCCACCTCCATCATCCCCACGCCGGCCACTGCGACCATCACGGTCCAGTTACTCTATGGTCTGGAACGCTACTCTAGGAAACGGAGCCTTTTACGCTTGAAGCTCATGACGCGCAGCACCCGCCAACGCCGGGCCATCCGGTCGGTATTTGAAAGACTGAACCGGCCGCTCGGCCCGCAAGACGTCCTCCAGGAAGTCGCCCAGGAAGTCGAGGGCGTCGGCATTGCTACCGTTTATCGCACCATCAACACGCTCTTTGAAGAAGGCGTCCTGGTAAAAGTCGACCTGCCAGGCGAATCCTCGCGCTATGAAGTGGCCGGCAAGGACCATCATCATCATTTCCGCTGCCAGCAATGCGAACAGGTCTTTGAACTCAGCGGATGCCTGAACGTCAAGTCGCTGGTGCCGACTGGCTTCCATATGACCGGCCATGACATCGTCATCTTCGGGCAATGTTCCGCTTGCCGTAGTTCCGCAAAGTGAACGTAAAGTTGTGTTGATTTTCTAGACGAATCGGCCCACTCTCTGCCTAACGGTTTGCCGCTTATCCTCTTTAAGAGGCAATGTTCTTCTATGCCATTGAAATTAAATAGCTTATCCCCGAACGGGGGCATCCACGCGCATCCCCGGTTTTCCGGCCAAGCTATTGAAGAGTTGAGACTTAATTGCAATATCAATTCTCCTGAATCATGCGGCGAGGCGCGAGTCCAGTACCTCCAGGGCTGGCGCACCGCCGCCGGTCCGGCCTATTCTAAAGCGTTTGCTGCGACCCTACACCCCCGCTGACCTCGAGCCCCTAGTCGACTGCTGGTACGACACCTGGCACCATACCTTTGCCCCCCGTCGCCACCCGCACCCGCGCTCCGCTTTTCGAGAACGCTTTTTGCGGCACTACGCTCAAAAGGCGGAAGTGTGGGTGGACGGGGACCTACTCGCCTTCCTCATCCTCTTTCCGTCCCAGCCGACCGGTTGGGTCGAACAGCTCTTCGTCGCTCCCCACGCCCAGCAACGCGGACTCGGCCGTGCCCTGATCGCGCTAGCCTGCCTCCGCTGCCCCCAAGGGCTCGCCCTCGACACCCCAGTCGAAAACCTCCCCGCCCGCCACTTCTATCGCCGCCGCGGATTCGCAGCCCAACAAATGGGTTTTGACCCCGTCAATCAGCGACTGGTGCTGCGCTACGCTTGGCCCGCGCCCCGTACGTGACCGCAAACAGCAATAGGACGCCCGCCAAACTCATCGCCGCCCCCCACTTCAGCGATCGCGACTGATACCGGAACGTCACCTCATGCTCTCCCGCCGGCACTACCACGGCCCGCGCTACCCCATAGGCCACCAACAACTCGGCCGGTTTTCCGTCCACCGTCACCTGCCAGCCCGGATAATAGGTATCGCCTAACACCACTACGCCGGTGCAACCCATCCGCGCGGCCACCGTAATCCTCGATGGCTCATCGTTCCTCACCCGCACCCGGTCCTCGCCACAGTTCGGGCCCGGGAAGGGAACCGTCGGTGCCGGGCCTACCACAACTACCGCCTGACCCACCTGCAACGCCGTCAATCGGTCCATGGCCCGGCGCAGGCCATTCGGTTCCACCGGCAACACCGTGTGCACCGTCCACACCCGTGGATGATTGCCCGACCGCCGATACACGTTCACTCCGGCCTTCCCGCTGAACACCAATTGCTGATCCGGTTCCACCGGCGCGCGACCCACCGTGTGCGAGATGCCGAAGATCGCCCGGCTCGGCATGGAGTTGGGGTCCATATCCACCAGATTGCTCGTCAAACTCGCCAGATAGCCGCCAAAGTGCGATATCCCGTGCCAATCGCCAAAGTTATAGCCGATGGCTTGGTTGTCCACTTCCACCCGCACCGGTTCCCTCAGACCTCTCAGGTAGGCGGCGACATCGTCGTGCTCGCGCGTCGCTTGGAGAAACCGCCCGCCTCCCGGCCGATTCGCATTTGGGAAGTCGTAACCGCTCATATTGGCGAGTTCCAGTAGACTCAGCCCCAGCACCCCGGCCGCCATGTGCCGCCCCGATAGCTCGCCCGTCCGATGCCAGGCCAACAACCCCACCAGCAGCACCGCCACCAACGCCGTGATCATCGGCCGTTCGTCCACGAAGGACTCTTTCCCTCGCACCTCGGCCAACACGAAGTACGTCACCAGCACCACCCCCGCCAGCCCCAACAGCATGCGCCGCGCCACCGGCAGCAAGTGCTCGCTTTGCCGTAACCGGTCCACTCCTCCCGCCGCCAGTGCCGCGCAGGCAAAGCCGAATACAGCGATCGCCATCCCCGGCGACCTCGCTTTCTCCACCAGCGGTGCCCACGCATACATCACTCCATGCAGCAGGCTATTCGGCCCCAGCGAAACCAGAAGACTCAACAGTCCCAGTGCACCTAGCCACCGCAGCCGCCCATCCTTGCGCCAACTGCCCACTAGCCCCATCAGCGCCAGGGTGAATGCCACCACGCCCACAAACGGGGGAAAGCTGCGGCTCAGGCCCGGGAACACAATGCCCAGCAGCGAGATGGGAAAAAGCGAATAAAGCTCGTGCACGTGGTAGGAGACCTTTGTTTTCCATTCGGCGGCTTCCGTCATCCCCACCCAACGCCGGGCCAAAGGCCCGTATTCGGCGGCAGGCAGCGTCTGCAAGGCCGAAATTAGCCCCATCGTCGAAATAAACAACAGAAATGGGCGCAAATAAGTGCGCCAATTCCGCCCCTCGCCGAAGCCGATCCACAACCACGTCGCGAGCGCCGCGTAGGTCACGAAGGTCGGAATCTGGTGATGACCTGCCAGCCAGGTGAAGCCTAGCCAGAATCCGGCCCACGCCGCATGCAGGTTGGCCCGCGCCGGTTCATCCCTTACCTTGAACAAGCTCAGGAAAATCAACGGCATCCAGATCGCGCCGTTCACCATCTGCGGCCAGTCTATATTCCCCACCGCCGATCCAAAAGCGAAGATGCACCCCCCCAGCACCGCCGCCGCGCGTGACCTATATATATAACGACAGAATAAGTAGCAATTGAGCGCCGCCAGCCAATGATAAAGGATGAAATACCAGTGCAGAAAGCCGAGCTTGAGCTTCCCCTCCCGCAATGGGGTTAAAAACAACAGCCAATTCAGCGGATAGGCCGCTCCCGGTTGCATCTGGCCCACCAGCGGCTGACCGCCCCATTGGTTTGGCTCCCAGGCCGGGAATCGCCCCGCATGCCACTCCCGGGCCTGATAGTTCCACCAGGGTAAGACCTGATTGGCCAAATCCGGCGAGTCGAGCCAGGTATATTGGTCCGCAGCGGTCAGCTTCCAGTAGAAGGCGGAGACGAGGAGCAGCAAGAGCGCCGGGCCGGCGACGATGCCAGCCAGCATGGCTGCGCGGTTCAAACCAGCTTGGTGCTTTTCAGCCACATACATGTTTGCTCATCTTAGCGCAACTATCCTCGAATCTTCTAGTTAGCTTTTGGAGTTCGAATTGCACCATGGAGAGGCCGGAAAGGACATCTTCGATGACTACCTCAATTCGCGTTGGCTTTGTTTCGTTTGCCCTCTGTTTCGCCCCGGCAGGCCTTTTTGCCCAGTCGACGGGGCCGGACACCGACGAAGCGCAGGATGTGCCCGGGCGTGGTGTCGCCCGTATTAGCCTCATCAACGGGGATGTCACCGTCCGCCGCGGCGATTCGGGCGATGTGATCTCCGCCGCCGTCAACGCCCCCCTGGTCGCCTCCGACAGGATCCTTACCGGCCTGGCCTCCCGCACCGAACTTCAATTCGACGGAGCCAATCGTCTTCGGATCGCCCCCGAATCCGATCTCCGTCTCTCCGAGATCGAATACCGCCGCTATACGGTGGAACTGGGGCGCGGCACTCTCACTTGGCACGTCTCCCGCAATTCCGCCTCCGACATCGACATAAACACTCCTTCGGTCAGCGTCCGGCCCACCGAACCCGGTGACTATCGCATTACGGTGAACCCCGACGGCACCACCGAGGTCACCGCCCGCACCGGCGCGGCCGAGATCTACTCCCCGCGTGGCGTGGAGCGCGTCCGCCGTGGACGTACCACCTTGGTGCGCGGAGACCGTTCCGACCCCGAAATCCAAACCCTCGCCGAAGTCCGCGACGACGACTGGGACCGCTTCAACCTCAGCCGCGATCGCGAACTCGACCGCTCCCAGAGCCGTCAATACCTGGCCGACGACATCGTCGGCGCCGAAGAGCTTGACCACAACGGCACCTGGATCGACTCGGCTCCTTATGGCCGCGTCTGGCAGCCCCGCGTCGCCGCCGGCTGGTCCCCCTATAGCCAAGGCCGCTGGGTCTGGCTCGATTACTACGGTTGGAGTTGGGTCAGCTACGACCAATTCGGCTGGGCCCCGTTCCACTACGGCAGTTGGTTTCACCAAAACACCGGCTGGTGCTGGTATCCCGGGCCCCGCTTCGGCCGCACCTGGTGGCGTCCAGCAATGGTGGCTTGGTTTGGGTTTGGCCAGCTCGGTGTGGGTGTCGGCTTCGGTAATCTCGGCTGGGTGCCGCTCGCGCCGTTTGAGCGCTTCCGCCCCTGGTATGGCCGCGGTTTCTACGGCAACCGCACCAATGTCCAGAACAACATTCGGGTAGTGAATAACTACAACATCGTGAATAACTACCGCAACGCCCGCGTCGACGGCGGTGCCCGCGCGGTGGACGCCGGTCAGTTTGGCCGCACCGGCGGCCGGTTCGATCGCGTTGGCGAAACCAACCTGCGTAATGCCGGGCTGATGGAAGGTCAACTGCCCGCCACGCCGGCCCGCGAGAGCCTCGCCTTCAACGACCGTCGCGTGAGCGAAAGCGGCGTCCGCGGCGGCTATGACGGCGCCATGTACAGCCGCCGGACCGTGGCCGCCCAAGAACGCGTGCCCTTCGCCGAGCAACAGCGCGGCGTCGAACGAGCCACGCGCGCCTTCGATCCTTCAGTGCGGGGCGGCGGCTCGCGTGGTACTGACCTGCCCGGCGCCAATCCCGGTACCGATGGCGGCATGCGCGGTGGCCGTCCTGCCGATCCTGTGGCCCGTGATTCCAGCGGTGTTCGAGGTGACAACCCGGTGCGCGGCGACCGTGCGGTTAGCGAGAATGCCGTCCGAGGTGGGGGAGACAACACTGTCTGGCGTCGTCTCGGCGACCGCTCCTCCGGCTCCGATGCCGTCCGGGGCGGTGACAACACCGGTGTTCGCGGGGGCGGCGTCCGTGGTGACTCCGGCACTTCCCGTACCCAGACCGATGGCAACGGTTGGCGCCGTTTTGGCGAACCCGGCACCCGGGGCGGAGAGGCGCCGGCCCGCGTTCCGGGCTCCAGCTACGGTGGGGTCCGCGGCGATCCGGGCCAGTCGCGCGGCCGCGAAATCGATCCTGGTTCCCGCGGTAGCTCTGGCGATGGCAATGGCTGGCGCCGCTTCGGCGAGCCAGCCCGCCCCGACGCCGGTGGCGTCCGCGGTTCTGGCTCAACGGGTGGTGGCTCCCCCGATAGCACCCGGGAATATGGGCGTGGCGCCCGCTCCGGCGACAACTCGACCCCAGCAACGGACCGCGGTTTCGGTTTCGGCGGCAGCCAAGGCGACGCTGTTCGCGGTGGCGGTTCCTATCGCCAACCCCCCAGCGTCGATTCGAATCAGGCTCCCTCCCGAAGTCCCGATTCCGGATTCGGCTCCTATCGCGATCGTTCGGGCGGCGCGACCCGGTCCGATCCGATTCGGGTGAATCCGCCCGTGCTCCGAGACCGGTCCGATTCCGGCGGAGATTTTGGCGGCAGCCGAGGCAGTCGCTCCCCGAACGGTGGCGGTCGTTTCGGCGGTGATTCCGGTGGTCAGTACCGCTCCGTACCCTCGTATGGGGGAGGTGCCCCTCCCAGTGGCGGGGGCGGTTCCTTTGGCGGCGTGCGCGGCGGTGGGGGGCATTCCGGCGGCGGCGACACTGGCGGCAGCGTGCGTGGAGGCGGTAATTCGGCTCCAAGTGGTGGAAATTCCGGCGGTTCCCGAGGTTCCGATGGTGGCGGATCCCGCGGTGGTGGCAGTAGACGAGGGAACTAGTACGATTCCGCCCTCACTTGCGGGCAGGGTCACCACTTTTCTTCGGTGACCCTCTACCCCCGTTTGGCCAGTAAGGTTCATCCCCAACTTTTCATCAGGGTAACCTAGGTGTAACT
>JBBQQS010000252.1:0-7746 GCA_038215525.1 Bryobacterales bacterium | reverse complement strand
GGTTGACGGTGTAATCTCCGTTCGAGATGTACCGGAAACGATCGACACAGAAGGCGTCCTGCAACTGCAAGCTGCCGTCCACACTGATGTCCATCGCGCCGACGCCGATCGATTCGGTAACCGTTCGTTGGCGGTTGGCCGTATTGCCATTCAGCATCGTGTCGCCGGCCATGTAAGTGAAGTCCATCCAGACATTCGTCGATAGGGCCGCGTCAAGGCCTTGGAAAGAAATGGTGGTCGCCGAAGCATAGCCGCTGGATGCAATCATCAGGCCGGCTAAGGTGAACAACTGAGTGCGTTTCATGTAATGATCATGCGGTTTGGGCTGCCTGCGGCGAATGGGAAGTAGGGTTCATTTTAGGCCTGAACCCAATGGGGTACTGGGTGGTACCGGCGTCGAGGTCCACCCCTGAACTAGCCGTTCTACCTAGCCGGTACTATCGGTGGCCCGTTCCCGCGTAGAATAAGGGGCGATGACGCGTCGCCAATTGTTCGCCATGCCCGCCCTGTTCGCCCAGGCCCCAAACCCAGCCCAGGGCAAACGTTGGAACATCCTTTGGGTAAGTTGTGAGGACACCAGCCCCGATATAGGCTGCTACGGAGACCCTTACGCCCGCACCCCGAATATCGACCGCCTGGCCACGCAAGGCCTCCGTTATACGCATGCCTTCTCCACCTACGGCGTTTGTGCCCCTTGCCGATCGTCCATCATCACGGCCATGTACCCGGCCACCATCGGCACCCAACACATGCGCAGCCAAGGCGTCCCACCGCCCGAAGTGAAGTGCTTCCCGGAGTATCTTCGTGCCGCCGGCTACTACTGCACCAACAATCAGAAGACCGACTATAACTTCGCCGCGCCCATCACTGCCTGGGACGAAGTGAGTACCAAAGCCCATTGGCGCAACCGCCCCGCCGGCGCGCCGTTCTTCGCCATCTTCAATTACCTCGTCAGCCATGAAAGCCAAGTGCGCGCACCGGAGGAGACCTACCGCAAGAACATTGCCCGCCTAACGCCGGACCAGATTCACGACCCCGCCAAAGCCACTCTGCCGCCCTACTACCCGGACACGCCGATCGTCCGTAAGGACTGGGCCCGCCTCCACGACAACATCACCGCCATGGACTACATGGTCGCTGACACGCTGAAGCAGCTCGAAGACGACGGCCTCGCCGACTCCACCATCGTCTTTTTCTGGGGCGACCACGGCCGCGGCCTCACTCGCTCCAAGCGTTGGGTCTACGACTCCGGCACCCAAGTCCCCCTCATCGTTCGCTGGCCCGGCGAACTCGCCGCCGGCTCCGTCACCGATCGCTTGGTGAGCCTGATGGACCTCGGCCCCACCGTCCTCTCTATGGCCGGCCTGAAGCCGCCTTCCTACATGCAAGGCCAAGCCTTTCTCGGGCTCCACGCCGCCCCTGCACGCGATTACGTCTACATGGCCCGCGACCGCATGGATGAGACCTACGACATCATCCGCAGCGTCCGCGATAAGCGCTATCGCTACATCCGCAACTACCAGCCCAGCAAGCCCTATGCGCAGTACATCGCTTATATGGACGAGATGCCGACGCTCAAGGAGATGCGGCGGCTGCATGCGGCGGGCAAACTCACCGGCCCGCAGAAGCTCTTCTTCCGGCCCGCAAAGCCGGTGGAAGAACTCTTCGATTCCGAGCACGACCCGCACGAAGTCAACGACCTCTCCGGCGACCCTAAATACTCGGCCGAACTCAAGCGACTCCGCGCCGTGCACGAGCGCTTCATGAAAGAAACCCACGACCTTGCCCTGCTTCCAGAAGAGCAGTTACTCGAGCGCATGCGCCCCGGCGGTAAGTGGGCCAAGACCGCGGAGCCTGTGCTCACCATGGCCAACGGCAAAGTAAGTGCCAAGTGCCTCACGCCGGGCGCCTCAATTGCCTACACGCTGGATAGCAAACGGTGGCTGCTTTATACGAGGCCAGTAGCGGGAAGCAAGATCCACTTCAAGGCTTGCCGCTTGGGCTATCTCGATTCGGAGGAAGTCGCGTCAGAATAGAAGGCATGATACTCAGCGAAATAGCGGCGGCTCTCGGAGCCGAACTGCGGGGCGAGGGCGGCATCGAAATCTCGGGCGTCGCGGGGCTCGAACACGCGGACGCCGGGCAACTGACGTTTCTGGCGAATCCGAAGTACGCGCCGAAGGTGAAGGGCACGCGCGCCGCGGCCATCATCGCGGCGAGCCCAATGGAGCAGCTGCCGACGCTGTTGTCGAAGAACCCTTACCTCGACTTTGCCCGCGCCCTGGCCTTGTTCTACCAAGCGCCACGCCCGGCACCGGGCATCCACCCTTTGGCCTTTATCGCCGAGACCGCCGAAGTGGGCGAAGGCGCGGCGATCGGGCCGTTTGCCTATGTGGGCGAAGGCGTCAAGCTCGGGCGCCGCGCGGTGCTGCATCCGCACGCCACCATCTACCAAGGTGCCCAGATTGGTGATGACTTTCTGGCCCATTCGCACGCCGTGGTGCGAGAGTTCTGCGCGGTGGGCCATCGGGTGATCCTGCAGAATAACGTCGTGATCGGTGGCGATGGCTTCGGCTTCGCCAAGGACGCCGAAGGCCGGCACCATAAGATTGTGCAGAGCGGCGTGACGGTGATTGAGGACGACGTCGAGATCCAGGCGTTGACGTCGATTGACCGGGCCACGGTGGGCGAATCCCGGGTGAAGCGCGGGGCGAAGATCGATTCGCTGGTGCAAGTGGGCCATGCCTGCGTGGTGGGCGAAGACAATATTATTTGTGCGCAGGTGGGCCTGGCGGGCAGCACAATTTTGGGCAAGAGCGTGTTATTGGCTGGGCAGGTGGGTGTGTCCGGCCATTTGACGATTCATGATAACGCCGTCGTGTATGCCCAAAGCGGCGTGGGCCACGATGTGGAGCCGGGGAAGATTATCTCGGGGTCGCCGGCGTTCGATTACCGAGAATGGCGGCGGTCGGCGCTGGCATTTCCGAAGCTCGGAGAGATGGTGCGGCAGATGCGACAATTGGAAAGCCGTCTCGCCCAGTTAGAGGCGCTAAGTAAAGGGGAAAAAGAAGCATGAGCGAACGCGGCTACCGTCCACCGTTATCTTACAAAGATCCGAGTTTCCTGGATCGCTCCGAAGCGCGTTCAGTGCGCATCTTGTCAGAGTATCTGCAGCCATTGAGTGTACTGCGCAAGCAATTGGTGCATGACACCGTCGTATTCTTTGGTTCGGCCCGCATTCAGGAAGACGGTCCGATGGGCCACTATTACCGGGAGGCGCGCGAATTGGCCCGCCTGGTGACTTTATGGTCCGATGGCTTACCGGACACCACACGCCGCTTTGTGGTGACCACCGGCGGTGGACCGGGCATCATGGAGGCCGCCAACCGCGGGGCCCTGGATGCGAGCGGTAAGTCAATTGGCTTTAACATCGCCTTGCCTTTTGAGCAGGATCCCAATCCTTATATCAGCCGCGAACTTAGTTTTGAGTTTCATTACTTCTTTATGCGGAAGTTCTGGTTCGCTTACCTGGCGAAAACGCTGGTCGTGTTTCCCGGCGGCTTTGGTACGTTGGATGAGCTTACCGAGTTACTTACCTTACTGCAAACCAAGAAGCTCGAGAAGAAGATGCTGATTATTCTCTACGGCTCCGAATTCTGGAAGAAGGTAATTAACTTCGAGGCGCTGGCGGAGATGGGAATGATCGGGCACGAAGACCTGCAGCTGTTTGAGTGGGCGGATGAGCCGGCGCAGGCGATGGAGATTATCCAGAGCCGTCTAACGGAATGGTATCTGCAACCGGAGACGCCATTGCCGCGTGGCGAGCAGAAGACGCCAGCCATTTCGAATACCCGCAATTAGCCCCATGACTCCTCGCCAAGCACTGCGACCGGCGGCCAGTGCCGCTCCGAATCTATGGGCCGTCCTCGGATGGCCGGGGCAGTGCTTCGTGCTGTCGCTGATTGTCCTAGGCATCGCGCACGTGCTAACCGCGCCGGTAATGGTGACGGATCTTTTGACCGTCGTCGCCTTGATCAGCGGAGCTATTGCCTCTTATCGGTTACTGCGGGTGGGCCTGCGCAAAATGATTTGGCGCTTGCGAAACCGCTTAGCGGTGGCTTATCTCTTCATGGCCTTGGTGCCCATCGTGCTGATGTTACTGATGGGCGGCGCCGTCACTTACATCTTGGCCGGCAAGATGGCGGCATATATGGTGAACCGCGAATTAGACCAGCAGGTATCGCAGTTACGCACCAGTATTGAGCCCGTACTGAAGATACCCGCCGTAGCGAGACCGGCCGCGGTAGCGCGGATCGGCAATTTCTACGCGGCGACGCGCGAAGGCTTCGTGGTGCACTATCGCGCGGAGGGTACCGAGTTACGATTTCCCGAAGGCAGTAAGGTGACCTCCCCGCCGGATGCATGGAAAGAGGCTTCTGGAATTGTGGCTCGGGAAGGCGGTTTCTATTTGTGGGCCCGGATGGCTCAGGGCGACTCCAGCGTGACAGCTAGCTATCCGTTGAGTAACGAAAGTTTGAACGCTTTGGTACAGGGCCTGGGCAGCGTCGCGCTAACGACATCCTTGTCGCTGGAAGGTGGAGGGCGAAGCCCGCGCGTTAAAGTCCGGTCCGCCCGCCAGGTGGACCGCGACCCCAGAGAGGTCCTCGCTCCGGGGCAACTCCCGGCCGCGGCTAACGCGCTGGACGAATTGTTCTACTTGATTACCATGGCGCCCACGCGCTACGGCAACTGGGAAGAGCCAGGGTCCGTAAAAGGTGCTTCTTTCGTGATCTTCTCCCGCGTTTCAGCGGTGCTACGGCAACTCTACGCCCAAGAGGTGGAAGGTGACTTTGCCACCTTAGCATTGCAAACGATTGGCGGCTTATTCCTGATAGTGGAAATGATCGCCTTGATCATCGGAATTTCACTTACGCGTTCCATTACTACCGCCGTGCACGACCTCTACGAAGGCACCGAGCGCGTGATGGAAGGTGACTTTGGCCATCGCATCCGCTGCGTCGGCAAGGACCAGATTGCGAGCCTCAGCCAGAGCTTTAACCGGATGACGGAAAACCTGGAGCGGCTATTGGAAGTCGCCAAGGAAAAAGAGCGCATGGAGGCGGAGCTCGAAATCGCGAGCGAAGTGCAGCAGTTACTGTATCCGCGGAGCGTGCCGCACGTAGATAGCCTCACTATGCGCGCCCTCTGCCATCCGGCGCGGACCGTATCAGGCGACTTCTACGATTACCAGATGTTAGCGCCGGGTAAGATCGCGTTGTTACTCGGCGACGTGGCTGGGAAGGGAATTTCGGCCGCTTTACTGATGGCGACGATCCAATCCTCCTTTCGCGCCTTGGTGCGCGAAGGGATGGACCGCTCGAAGGAACAGCCGGACTATGTCTGGTCTACGGCGCGAATCGTTTCTCGCTTAAACGAGCAGGTCTACGCGATGTCAGCGCCGGCCAAATATGCCACCCTGTTTCTTGCCATTTACGACGAAGCGAAGGGCGAAATTGAATATACCAACGCCGGCCATTTACCCCCGATTCTTATTCGCGGTCCGCAGGTGGAGCGCCTCGCCGTGGACGGCACCGTAGTGGGTGCCTTTGCCAAGGTCCCCTTTGGGGCGAGCCGTTTGCAATTACAGAAGGACGATATCCTGGTCGCATTTACGGACGGCGTGTCGGAGCCGGAGAACGAATACGAAGAAATGTTCGGCGAGGACCGCTTAGTCGATCTCGTACGACAACAGATGCATCGCGGCGACCAGGAGATGATGCAATCGGTAGTCGATGCGGTACAGAAGTGGACCGGCACGCCCGAGATGCAGGACGACTTGACGTTACTGATTGTGCGTAAGTGCTAGGCAGGGACGAACTAGGCGCGGTATAGGTCCGGGCGCCAGTTCTTGATCGCCTGCTTAATCTCCTTGGGCGCGGTGCTGTGCTCAGCGGACTTCTTCGCCAAATCCACAAACTCGTGGTCGGAGGCGAAGCGCAGCGCGACAATCTGCAAGGTGTGCAAGCGCGGGTCGAGTAACCGGCCGGTCATGACGAAGTGGCGGAGATTCTCTTCGGCGCGAATGGCCCGGTCCTGCGCCTTCAGCGCAAACGTGCGGCAGAAAAAAGCGACGAAAAACACGCAGAAACTAAGAATCAGGACGAGGGAAGCGCTGTAGATCCGTTGAGGGTCGCCCCAACTCTGATAAGTATTCACGCCGCCCCCAATGATGGTGAGCAGCAGGACAATACCGACGGCAATGAATCCGGGGACGACTTGCGCGTGGTTAGCGTAGTTTTGCGTGGGCGTGGGCGAAGACATGCCCTCAATTCTCACACGCCCTAGGGCCGAATGTGAAAACTTTCGCGCAAGATGCGGCTATTGGCATCTACCTCGACGACGGCGCGAAAAGCGGAGCCATCGTCACTGAAACGCAAATCGTACACCTGCACGCGCTGCGCCCCGGGCGGCTCATCCATCGGCACGATGCGATAGACGGGCCATTGAGCGAATTGCAGGAAGCGCTGTAAGCCGGGGGCGCGGCCGGCGGCCTGGACGATGTCCAACTGCCGTGGCTTGCCGATGAGCAGGCCGGCTTCGGGGTCGAAGTCGAAGAGCAGGCTCAGGTCGTGGACGGCGTGGAAGTTGTCGGTTTCGACGAGTCCACGCCAGCGGAAGGGGCTGAAAAAAGTGGGTAGTGCGAGCACGCGCCGGGGCGCGATGCCTTGCTGGACGCGCGAGGAGAGCAGTTGTTCCACGCGGCCTTTGATGACGCCGCGGCCGCCGATCCAGGTGAGCGTGAAGAGCAGCGCGAAGATGGCCCAGCCGCGGCCGGCACTGGGTTTGGCGCCGATCTCGCCGGAGACGAGCTTTGAAAGCGCGGGTGCGGCCACCGCGAGCAGCAGCACGAGCCACAGCGCGGCATCGACGATGTTGAGCACCGGCCACTGGAAGAAGGCGCCGCTCAACGGGGCGACGACGCGAGTGCCGTAGGAAGTAACAAAGTCGAGCCCGAGGTGCGAGAGGATGCCGAGGAGCGACAGCAGCCAAGTGTTCAAAAACGTTACCGGGCGGCGGAGGCCGTAGCGGAAGAGCATCCAGGGCAGGGTGGCCAGGAGCGGCGTGGCGAGGAGGCTATGGGTTAGACTGCGATGGAGGTCGAGGTAAGTGAGGTCGCCACCGGCGAGGCTGATAATGTCGAGGTCTGGCAGATTGGCGGCGAGGATCAGCAGCGCGGTGGCGTGGGGGCTGAAGCGATTGAGTCCTGAGCGCGCCATGGCCACGGCGACCAGCGAGTGGGTGAGGTTATCCATAATGCGGGGGCATCAGCAAAGTAAGTGCATCGGCCACAATCTCGACGCGCCCGGGAATGGGCCCAGCGGCCTCGCCATCGAGCTGGACAAAAACCGCCGCATCCGGCGCGCCGACTTCCACACTGTGGCCGCGCAGCACATGCACGCCCGATAACTTAGGCAGTAGATTCAGCGCGACGCCGGCAAAGTATTTCAGATAAAGCGGCGCGAGCGAACCGGAGAATAGAACAATTTCAAAGTCTTCGTCGGTGAGGCGAACGCGGCGGGCGATTTCGAGGTCACCGCCGTAATTGCGCACGCGCGTGATGAGGGCGAAGCTGGCGCGATACGATTTTCCATCGACTCGCACGTCGAACTCGGGCAGTCGCCGCAACAAGCTGCGGAAGCCTTCAATCCAATAAGCGCCCTTGCCTAAGCTGCGCTTCAGGCTGAC